>NZ_JBJGXI010000005.1:0-149436 GCF_045635475.1 Radiobacillus sp. PE A8.2
ATATAATATTTTATATTTAATTCTAGCAAAAAGATGTGTGGAATCATCAGAGACAGGTAGCTTCTACAGTGGTGGATTATCATTATGATCCCATACTTCTAGAGGATATCTGTCTCTTTGTTGTCATCATCTTAATTGTATTACTACGTTTTAGGAGGCTCATGTCATATGCAAAACGGTGTAGTAAAATGGTTTAACGCAGAAAAAGGGTATGGATTCATCCAAATGGAAGACGGTAAAGACGTATTTGTCCATTACTCTGCTATTAATGAAGAAGGCTTCAAAAATTTAGAAGAAGGTCAACAAGTGTCTTTTGAAGTCATTGACGGCGATCGTGGTCCCCAAGCAGCTAATGTTACAAAACTATAAACAACACGTATAATGTTGCGGTGGTCAAATTAGATCACCGCTTTTTTTGTTTCATGAAAAATCTTACTTTTACGTAACGGTTGAACACGCTATCTCAGGAGTCTTGCTTTTATTTATAAGTTATTTTCAGGATATACTATCATAAATCGACGAGATTATGTATAATATCGAATGTTATGTTTTATTCGCGGTTCGCAAACTCCCGCGTCACCAAAACTAAGGAGGAAGTAAAATGGTAAATGAAGTTTTATGGTTTGGTTTTGCAATTGTTAATTTTGTTCTCATGTTAATCGTCTATCGTATCTTCGGTAAGTCTGGTTTGTTTGTATGGATTGGTATGTCGACCGTTGTAGCGAATATTCAAGTAGTTAAAACAGTTGAACTATTCGGGTTAACAGCTACATTGGGAAATATTATTTACGGGACAGCTTTCCTGGCAACAGATATTTTAAACGAAAAATACGGTAAAAAGGATGCCAAAAGAGCCGTATGGATGGGATTTGCTTCCCTTATTGTGATGACAATTGTCATGCAAATGGCGCTGCAATTCCAACCAGGTGAAGACGACATCGCTCAAGGAGCATTGGCAACATTATTTGGACTTGTCCCACGGATTGCGCTAGGTAGTTTAATTGCATATATTATTAGTCAATACTTTGATGTGTGGATATATGCAAAGATCAAGAAATTATTTCCAAAACAGCTTTGGTTAAGAAATAATGTTAGTACAATGATCAGTCAGCTCTTAGACACTGCAATCTTTTGTTCTATTGCTTTTTTGGGAGAATATCCAATGGATGTTTGGTTGGAAATTTTCATAACGACTTATGTAATTAAGTTTGTTGTTGCAGCAATTGACACACCATTTTTATATATTGCTAAAAGATTCCCTACGAATGACAACATATCACAACATGAAGTTGCAAAATAATATTAAAATGGAGAGACAGAAGGTTCTACACTTTCGTCTCTTCTTTTTAAACTTCAAAGTTGAAGTAAAATCCGTCGTAAACTGTTGGATGGTGCCTTCACCCGCTTCAGAAATACACTTTGCTTTCCGCGGGGGGCTAGTGAGCCTCCTCGCGCATTCGCGCTGCGGGGTCTCACTTACGCCACTAGTCCCGCAGGACAAGGAAAGCTACGACAGCGATACATCGCACGAAGAAAATTGGGTTTTATTTTCGAGGAGTCAAAGTGTATTTCTTTCGCTAATATAGGTTTTAAACAACTGACAAGCAATTTCATGTTGGGTGATTGGAGCTCCAGGCAGTCGACTCCAGCGGGAAAAGCGCGAGCAGAAGATCCACTAAAGAAGCGCTCTTTGCTTCTGAGTTAGCTGAAGCCGTGCCTGTTTAAAGAAAAACGCTTTAAACTAGCGGAAAGCGATTGCCTGGAGCGGAAATCACGAGCACTACGTTACGCCGGATATTAGTTATTTTACGCAATGACAACAATCTTTTAGAAAACAGTCTTAAAAAAATACATGTGGAATATCTTTATCAAAAGGAGGATTAACATGTTAGAGATTTATACAGATGGTGCAGCAAGCGGAGATCCAGGTCCAAGCGGAGCCGGTATATATATCAAAAAAGGAAACCAACAATATGAGTACATGTTTCCCCTTGGCAACCTCTCTAATCATGAGGCGGAGTTTTGGGCAGTTATAAAAGCTTTAGAAATATGTAAAAGTGAATTTCCTGGTGAAATACTGTCTTTACGCTCGGATTCAAAACTTGTCGTTGACACGATTGAAAAAGCACATACAAAAAACAACAAATTTGCTCCTTTACTAGAGCAAATAAAAACGCTCAGTGAGCAATTCCCCTATTTTTTTGTGAAATGGATCCCTGAGAAACAAAATAAACAGGCGGACAAATTATCGCGAAGCGCAATACAAAAAACGTAATTACGCAAACCCTTTTCGTTTAAGGACAGAATCAGCTTGTCTTCTGTTTTTAACGAAATCTTTTTCCAATAATTCAAGTACACTTAAAAAGAAGCTGCCATCAAACGCACGCTGATACCGAAGTGTCACTTGTAAGGAAAGGATAATTTTCCATTCAGGCGCTCGAGTTGAATTTTTACCAAAGTAAATAAAATGGACATCTTCATCCGATAATTTAAAACCCCTTGACCACAAATCTTCAATATAATAAGCTAATTGATTCGAATTATCCATAGTTGGCCACCTCTATACATTGGCTTCATAAACTAGAAATTTCAAACGGAATGTCTGATTTAGCACACATATAAATTAGTATAATAATCAGCACAGCTATTGTCTATACATATACAGGAAAAGTTACTTTTCCGTTAATAGAGTAACCAGTCCATTCTCTTCCGCTGGGATCCTTATTTTTAGCAACACAATGTGAATCAAGGGAAAGATTATGGCAGTTACATAGGAATGGAATAGTAACGGAATAAAAAATAGTTCTAGTCCGACAATAACATAATTGGGGTGCTTTATCCATCGGTATGGCCCTCTATTCCTTAACGTTGCACCAGGTAAGATTAGTATTTTGGTGTTCCAAAACCTTCCTAATGAACCTATACACCATACTCTCATCACTTGTAGAAAAACGAAAACTAAAAACAATATTGGCTGAAACACAAGCGCTGCTTCGTGCTTGAATATAATTTCTAACCACAATGAAACAAAAAACAAGCTATGCGCTAAAATAAACCATTTATAATGATCTTTTCCTAGCTCTACAGCTCCTCTATCTCTCATCCATTGCTCGTTTTTTCTTGCAATTACTAATTCAATAATCCGCTGAAAAATTAAGAAACTGAAGAGTATTTGTATCCAAATGGGCATTTATATCCACTCCAAGCTAACTAATTCTGAACTAAACCCTGGACCAAGGGAAGCAAGCATACTCTTATCTCCCTGTTTTCTTTGTTCTGACATCCACGCTTTTAATACGTAAAGTACTGTAGGGGAAGACATATTGCCATGATTTTTTAATGTTTCATATGAATGGTAAAATACATTGCTAGTCACATTAAGTACGCGTTCAAATGCTTCAAGTACCTTTTTTCCTCCCGGATGTGCCACAATAAAAGGCAAATCATCTACAGTAAGCTGTTGCTCTTTCAGGAAATCAAATACATGTTGCTTCCAAAATGTTTCGACTAGATGAGGAATGCTCTTCGCAAATACAACTTCAAAACCATCATTCGTAATGTCCCATCCCATTACATCTAAGGTTTGTTTTTTAATACGTGAGCTCGTTCGCTGGACCATAGGTGACATATGATTACAAAGTTTCAAAAGACTCGACTCATTTCCAACCATTAAAGCTGCTGCAATACCGTCTCCAAACAAAGCTGTACCAATAAAATTACTTTTTTTATGATCATCCTTTTGAAACGTTAAACTACACAATTCAACACAGACAACTAACGCAGTTTTATCTGGGTTACTCGTTAACCAGTCATGTGCTCTAGCTATGCCACTAGCACCACCCGCGCATCCAAGTCCCCATAAAGGAATACGAACAACGTCCTCACGAAAATTAAGCATATTAATGATATGTGCATCGATTGAAGGTGTTGAGATCCCTGTACTTGAAACGAAAATAATGCAATCAATCTTATTATAATCGATTGGTTCAGATAAAAACGATTTATCTGTTAAACAAGCATCGATCGCTTGGATACTATGTTCGATTGCTTCTTGTTGATAAAATGCATTTCGCTTTTGAAAGCTATGATTTACTGTGAACCAATCCTTAGGAACAACAAACTGCCGATTTTCTATTGCAGCATTTTCAAATACTGGTAACAGGCGTGATATCTCTCGTTCAGACCGTGGAAAGATATTTCTAACAAACTCTTTTATTTCAGACTGAGCTAACTCAAATTGTGGGATACTAGTCGCCACCGAACAAATATAGGACATATGCAATACACCTTTTTTAAGCTAGTATGTGCCAAACACTCATATTTATTACGTTCTTCGGTAACTTACGGGATATGAATCATCCAAAACTGGATTATTTTTTATAGAAATATATCGCTATTTTAGTGAATAATACAGTGTACGAGGAGGGGTTTCCAATGAATACCCAGTGCTTTTATTGTGACGACGCAATTACCGGCAAAGCTATTCGCCACATTAGTTTTTTTCATAACGAAAATGATCGCGAAGAAACCTTATGCCCTGACTGTTATAAGGAATGGCTAGAAGGAAATAAAGACTGATTGAAAAGAACAAAAAAGATACCACAATGAACTATTACGTGTATTGTGGTATCGCTTATAAAAGTGTTAATGTTTCAAATATGTCTTCCCATCTTTTTGTTCAATCTTGCCTTCTTTCATTAATTTTCCTAGCGCCCGTTTAAATGCCGCTTTGCTAATCTTAAACGTAGCATCAATATCTGCTGGAGAGCTTTTATCGGTAAATGGAATAACACCATCATGATCTTCTAAGTACGTAAGGATTTCATCTGCATCCTCCACCATACCAACTTGCTTCAATGGTCTTAATGATACATTAATCGTACCATCTTCTTTGATATCAATTACTCTACCTTTGACCCATTCACCAAGTCTAGGTTCCTCTTTGCGTTCTGAGTTGTGAATAAAACCACGATACCCCTCTTCTGTTAATATAACAGAGCCTTCTCTGTCTGTTCGATAAATACGTCCGCTAATTGGCTTATGATTAATATCCTGTGGAGCCGTTTCCCACTCTCCTTCAAAAACACCTTCCGTAATCGGTTTTGCAATCATTTTATCTTGCTTGTCTTTGTCCAACGTAACGTATAGCATGTCTCCTACTTGGGGCCAAACACGTTCAATTTTGGGTAAATCGTCAATTGAAACAAGAAAATCTCTGGCCAAACCAATTTTTACAAATACACCTAAATCTTTAACAACCTCAACGACCTCTGCCCAATCATACGTGTCAGCACGCACAGTTGGAATCGTCATTGATGCAACAACCTGCCCCTTTTTGTCTTGATAAAGAAACACTTTAACTTGTTGTCCCTCTTCTAGGTCAGCAGTTATTTCATTTTTATGAAGCAATACATCACTCGCTTCTTTTTGTAATACATACCCTGTATCTATTTTTCTTAATACTGTTAACGTATGTACAAAACCTACATCTAATTTTTCCATTAATATCCTTCTTTCTAGTTCAAAACTCTAGTTTGATTAGAACCCATAAATTGTCATGCCACCATCTACAAACAATGTTTGTCCAGTTATGTAGTTACTAGCATCTGACGCTAAGAAAACAGCCGTACCTGCCAATTCTTCTAATTTTCCAATCCGCTTTAAAGATGTGCGGTACAAAATTTCTTGAACATATTGGTCGTCTTTTAGCAATTCTTCTGTAAGCGCAGTTGGAAAATACCAAGGGCCAATCGCATTTACATTTATACCATACTTTCCCCACTCAAGCGCTAAATTTTTCGTCATTTGAATGATCGCACTCTTAGTCATAGCATAAACAACACCCGTTCTTAATGCAACATGACCACCTACAGATGATACATTTATTATTTTTCCAGTTCCACTTTCTTTCATTCGTTTTGCGGCGGCTTGTGCTAAGAAAAAGGAGCATTTCATGTTAACATCGATAATTTCACTCCATTCCGCTTCTGTAACATTCAGTGCTTCACTTCTAATATTAATTCCCGCATTGTTCACCCATATATGAATTGGACGAGCACCTATTAACCGATCCAATTCATTAATTATATAAGCATAATCTTTTATATCACTGCAAATTGTATAAGCTTTGCTGCCAAATGATTCCACTTCTGATTTCACTTTTGATAAGTCAGATTCGGTCCTTGAAATAAGCACAACATCAGCACCGGCTACTGCAAATGCTAGTGCAATTGCTCGTCCAATTGCTCGTCCAATCCCTTTTGTTGCCCCTGTAATAACCGCTAATTTTTCGTCTAGTGTAAAGCTTGGTAGATACAATCTTAAACTTCCCTTCTTCATATAAAATTTTCGCAATTATTTCACTATTATAACATTTTTAAAACCTATTTACTTTTTTCTCAAACAGGAATAGAATTCATGGGTGAAACTATTATACAAAAGTACAAGGGGGAAACAAACCAATGAAACAATTTCTATTAGCATTTGGGTTAATTTTCGTTCTAGTCGTAGCAGGTTGCTCCCAAGAGGATGAAACACCTGATACAAACACAAACGACAACCAAGAAACAGAAGGTCAAGAAAATGCAGGACAAGAAGAAAATGCAGAAGAAAATGCAGAAGATCAAGAAGCAAGTGAGCAAGAAGTAAAAACTGCTTTACTTGACACGCAGCTTGAACTTGCTGAATTAGTTTCACCTTACCAACAAGCAGTAAATACATACCAAGGTCTACTTGGTGATGAAGAAGCTGCAGCTGAAGACGTTGAAGCAGCTAAAGAAGCAGCTCTAACTGCTGCGACTGATGCACAAACTGCACTTGAAGGCTTTGAAGTTAATGCTGATCTTCCAACCGAAAAAAGTGAACAACTTAATGGAGCGCTAGATTCTCTAGTAGCATACTACGGTGAAGTTCAAACTACGATCGAAGCAGGAGAAACTGATTTTGCAACTGCACAAACAAAGTGGGATGAATTCCAAGCTTCAATTGCAACTATTTATGAAGAAGTTGGTCTAATCGTACCAGATATGGCAGCTGTATTAGGTTAATATTTGAAAGAAGGCTCTAGGAATCCCCTAGAGCCTTCTTTTTAATATCTGAGTTACTTTGATCATACCTGGCACATCAGTTACCAACTGCTTACTTTGGAAAGATTCATCCAACTATATGCGGACAGTAATGATCAAATTGGCTACTGCTTACAAATCATAGATTTTTGCATATTTCTCCGTTAAATAATCAACGATGTATTTTGGGTTTAAGGACTCACCTGTAATATCGTTCAACAACTGAAGCGGCTTTTTCATTTTACCGTGTTGATGAATATTTTTGCTAAGCCATTCTTTAATTTCTACAAAGTTACCTTCTCTTATTATAGTGTCAACATCAAGTTCCTGCTTCATCACATGATAAAACTGTGCAGCATACATATAGCCGAGTGCATAAGAAGGAAAATATCCAAAATCGCCTGCTGACCAGTGGATGTCTTGTAATACACCTTCAGAATCTGATTGTGGTGTGATACCTAAGTACTCTTGCATCTTATCATTCCACAGTGATGGTAAGTCCTTCACTTCAATCTCTCCATTAATCAATGCTTTTTCTAATTCATAACGAATCATAATGTGTAAGGAATACGTTAATTCATCCGCTTCTACACGAATAAACGATGGCTTTACTTCATTGATGGTACGATAAAAGTCTTCCAACAAAATCGTCTTAAATCCACTAGGGGCATAAGACTGAAACAACTCATAGTGATTTTCCCAAAATGGCTGACTTCTCGAAACAAAGTTTTCCCAAAATAAAGACTGTGATTCATGAATACCCATTGATGTTCCGCCAGCAAGCGGTGTTTGGCTCAATGTTGGATCAATATTTTGTTCATAAAGTGCATGGCCACCTTCGTGAATTGTACCGAAGATTGCCATCCGGAAGTCACGCTCATCATATCTAGTCGTTACACGTACATCACGCGAATTAATCGCAATCGCAAAAGGATGTACTGTTTCATCCAAACGACCAGCATCAAAATCATAACCCATACGCTGCAATATTTCTAAGCTAAATTGTTCCTGTTCTTGCTTCGGGAAAAAGTGCTGCAAAATAGATGCATCTGGTTTGTTCGGAGATTGATTAATTTTTAATACCAATCCTGTTAGTGATGCTCGCAGTTCAGCAAACACTTTATCCAGTACATCTGTTGTCATGCCAGGCTCATATGTATGTAATAGTGCATCATAGATGTTTTTTTCGTAGCCCCAATAATTAGCAAACTGCTTATTAAACTCGACCAGTTTTTCTAGATAAGGCTGAAGTAATGAAAAATCATTCTTTTCCCTTGCTTCTGTCCATACAGACTCTGATTGTGATCGTACCATAATAAATTCACGATACACATCGGTAGGAATTTTTCGGTTTCTATCGTATTCTTCTTCACATTCCTCAACAGAACGCTGAATGATCGGATCGGATGATTTTCCTTTTAATTGATCAATGTATGCTTTCATCGTATCAGATGTTGTTAACTCATGTACCTTCTGGGACATATACCCAATCACTTCAGACCGCTGTTCTATACCCTGTTTTGGTGATTTAGTACGTAAATCCCATTGCATAAGCGCGAGTGCTTCTTCGTAATATTTAATTTCTTTAATGTAATTAAGAAATGCTTGTTCTGTTTCTGCAATTGCCATTTGGCTTCCCCCTTATATGTGCCTACCAAAGTATTGATAATAATCTGTTTTAATAAATCCATTAAATAGCTTACGCTTCTTCGTTGCTTTTCTGCCATAAAGCACTTCAAAATCCTCATTTGAAGTTAAAATGTAAACACTCCAAGATGGATAGTCGTTCATAATATTTCCTAAATCTTTATACATTTGCTCGACCTCAGGTTTATCGCCGATCCGTTCACCATAAGGTGGATTTGCGATAACATAGCCATTTTGAATTCTTGGATACAAATCACTTACTTGCATCTGTTTCCAATTTATCAAATCTCCAAGACCAGCTTCTATTGCATTTGCTTTCGCGACCTCAATCATGCGGTGGTCAATATCTGATCCGGTAATGTTTAAAACTTGATCATAATTTGCCAGGTCCTCCGCTTCATTAAATGCATTTTCCCATAAATTTGAATCGATCCAGTGCCATTTTTCACTTACAAAATTACGATTAAAGCCTGGAGCAATATTTTGACCAATTAAAGCCGCTTCAATCGCAATCGTACCAGATCCGCAAAATGGATCTACGAATGGAAAATCTGCTTTCCAATTTGTCAGTTGAACGAGCGCTGCTGCCAGTGTTTCTTTAATTGGCGCATCACCTTGGCCAACCCGGTAACCTCTTTTATGTAATCCGCTTCCTGATGTATCCAGAGTTAATGTTACGACATCTTTAAGAATAGCTACTTCTATCCGGTGAAATGCGCCTGACTCCTGTAACCAAGATGCGACACCATATTTGAGCTTTAAACGTTCTGCAACTGATTTTTTTACAATCGCTTGGCAATCCGGGACACTATATAACTTTGATTTAACAGATTTGCCGATGACCGGAAATTCACCGTCCTCTGCAATATATTGTTCCCATGGTAATGCTTTTGTTTGTTCAAATAAATCATCAAAGGTTGTCGCCGTAAATTCACCGACTAATAACTTTACACGGTCAGCCGTGCGTAGCCAAAGATTACATCTCGGAATTGCAGATACGTCTGCTTTAAATACAACACGTCCGTTGGCAACCTCGACATCGGTATATCCTAAGTTCTTTACTTCTTGTGCAACGACCGACTCTAATCCCATTGCAGCCGTGGCAATCAGTGTGACATTCGTGTTCATTACTTCGTTCCTTTCTATGTATGCAAGAATATTATGTAGTAAAAAACCCTCTCTAAAGCATCGTTGCACTTAGAGAGGGTAGGTTTAATAAACTAAAATGACCGAATGAATGTTTTGTAAGCCATGTTCTGTACTGTTGTACTGCAGACGGTGGTCAGCCTCGTACTCGAGCAGTAATCATCTATCTACAAGCAAAAGCTTGTCCCTTGTTCGGTTTTGTTCCCTACTAAAGGATGCCCCTACCATAATTTGGGTTGCTCACTCGTGGGGTTTACCTCGTTCCATTCAAGCAGTTTCCTACTTGACTCCGTCACTGTGGCACTTTCAAGGTCGTAATACCATATCTAAGAAAGACTTAGGTATTTTCCCTGCCGTTAACCAATTAAGGTTACCTTGACTTATGAATTCGTCAAGCACGAACACTACAAGCATCACAGCCTGTGCGAGCATGGACTTTCCTCTACACGTATAGACGTGCAGCGATTACTCAAACATTCATTCATATGTTCACTTATTTAAAAATAGCGTCAACGAGTAGTATAACAGATAACTGTCTCCTATGCACTGGTAAATAATTGAAATCAACTATTTATGAATCTGCATATTTCTTACCGAAAACGGCTTTTTCTAAATTCGATACCCGCTTTAAAATATCATAATTCACTTGATGATTTGATGCTGTCGGACGAGTTCTAGACTGATCAGTCTGTTTTTTCAATCGCTCGTTCTCTTGCTTCAACCGCTCTATCTCTTGTTGGAATACTTCATAATCCTGGATGACAACATCCAAGAATTCATCTACTTCTTCTTGATTATATCCTCGCATACCTGTTTTGAAATTCTTCTCTAGTATATCCTTACCAGACAATTTAAGTCGATCTACATACATATATTTTCACCTCATCATTTCAAACAGCTTTTCTTTATTTTTTCATTATATAGAAAAATTGTCAATCCTGATTCCAATCCGAAATTTCATCTTGCATTTGCATAACGACTTCTTCCAAGTCAAACGGTGTAATTGTATAAATCGGATAAGCGTTGTTATTATACGCTTTTTGCGCTTCATCTAAAAAAAATCGTGTACTACTTGGATGTTCCTCATCTAGTAAAATTAAACATGCATCACTTTTCTCGATTAACCACTTATCTCTAGCTTTAAACTGATACGGCCCTTTATACGTGTCGTCATAGATGGTCTGATGGAAATCAGCCAGCATAACGATTTCTTGGTAGTCATTTTGGTATTGCTCAGGCCAACGTCCCTCCTGTTCTTGAAATGGAGGGATAACTCCGAGATTGATCTCGTACGATTCTTTTAGATCGAGGACAACTTGGCTTGTCCATAATTCAACCCCCATTTGACCTGATAAGATAACCCACTCTAACCCCTCCTCTTCAATATAACTGATCAGCCTTTTTTTTATTGCTTCCTTTATAAATACTATTCTATGATCATTAGGTTTGAAAATATTCAATTCAATTGGTTTATATCCTGTTACAGTTAAAACTTTCATCTAAAAATCTCCTATTAAGAAAAGCTCAGGGCGCACGTTTAGCAACGTACGAAGGTGAAGGAAGTCTCGTTTGTGCTGGCGCTAAAGCTAGACACTTGTGCAAATTTATATGCTCTTATTCATTAAATAAGGGCTGGTAGTCAGCCAGCCCGATTATTCGATCGAAATTATCTTCTACCACGCATTTGTCCAGGAAGCATATAACCAGGTCCTGGTGGTGTTTGTGGTGCTGTTGGACCACCTGCCATTGGTCCCATTTGTCCCATAGGTGGAACGTTCGGTGTTGGTGGTGTAGGAACGTTAAAAGAACCTCCATATACGTTTACGCTATCCCACGTATTATTAACAGAAGTTGAGTGTGGAAAAACATGCGTATTTTTCACCAAATGATGATTTACTACGTTTGTGTGAGAAGGATGAACGTGTTCTACATCATACTCAAAACATTTGTCAACTTGATTAAATTTGGTTGGATAAACCACTTTCTCTACAGGTTTTGGACAACCACAATTCATTCCAAAGGGTTTATGATGTCTCATAATAATCTCCTTTCTTAATTTAGGTTCACTTCTAACCTATGTAAGAATAAGGAGACCTGTCTAAGACAGAAACCTATTTTTGTTATAATTGTATGATAAAAATTACAAAAGTAGATCACTTTGCGAAAATGAAAATGGAAGTAATTCTTCCATCGTGATCGTCTTCTGATCATTGCTAAGATTACTTGTATGTATTTTGGTGTCTTTTTCGAAAAATTCACTCATCACTTGTCTACAAGAACCACATGGTGGAACCGGTCGTTTTGTATCGGCTACAACTGCAATTTCTTGAAAATCTGTTTCTCCGTCTGAGATTGCCTTAAAAATAGCAACTCTCTCCGCGCAACAACTAACAGGATAGGCTGCATTTTCAATATTACACCCTAGATATAACTTTCCAGATTTCGTCAATAACGCCGCACCGACCTGGAATTTGGAGTAAGGAACGTATGCTTTTGACCTTATTTCTTTCGCTTTTTCAATTAATTGTTTTGTATCCAATTGTATGCAACCCTTTCCGTTTATGTGGGAATATTATAATTCAAATATAGTGTAAAGTAAAGCTAATCCCAGGCGGGTCATGTGTTGGCGTTACTTATTTAGTTCATTTCATAATTCTAATTTTAAGCAATTCACACATCTAAGCTATTTAGGAAATTGCTCTCTTTAATTATCATTTATATCATTAATTAGCATGTCCAAAACATAATGAACCGATTGATGTAATTCCATATAACGATGATATCTCGTATCTATATAATAACTATGCATTAACAATAACTTTAAGTTATCTGTCGTTGATTGGACTTGTTGTGGGTGAACACGAACCTTGCGTTGTTTAACAAATTCAGTCGCTTGTTGTTCCCACAATTCAATTTGTTCATAAATTGGCGTTGTTTCGCGTTTCACATATGCAAAAAAATCTTTATCACGTTTATCTTCAGGTTGTTCACTTGTATCATACTTATGTTTTAGTTCATTTAATTTCTCTTGTAATTGTGTTGTTAACTCTAATAAATTCATTCACACCATCCTCCCTCTCTTCCTACTCACTTTACCACGAATAAAGTAAGAATTGAATTTATTAGAGTGATTAGTTTGGCTAGTGATTGCTTTTTACTCTTCGCACAGTGAGTACTCACTGTGCGCGTTGTATTTTTAATTGGTCAAAACTAAGCTGTAACGCTTGAAGGCGTTTCTGTTGCTTTGATGCGAGTGCTCCTGCTGCTTCATCCGCCTTACGAGACACTTTTTGATCAATGATTCTTGTACATTCCATTAGTTTTAAAAATGCTTCCTCGAATTCTTGTCTAGAAACTGACTTATTATCTACCTGTATAGTTTTTGCCGCAACACCCATCATATTCCTCCTTTTAAAGCTGTTTGTTTACCAATTCGATGCTAGTTTTGTATTCCCTTTACGAATGACAAAACTAGAAGAAAACATACAAAATTAGTGAAAATCTGTCGTATTTTTTGATTCAAATGCGCCAAACTACAAGTAAAGGAGGGATTTTTCATGGCTAAAAAAGAAAAAGGTTATAAAAAGCAGAACAAAGTCAATGCCACGAAAGAAGAAAAGCGTGCTGGCTATGGTGATAAAAAATTAGAAGGACCAGATCGTCCATCTACTTAATAAGTATTACGATTTGTAGAAGCTCGTATAACTAGACCATTCACAAGGGTGGATGGTCTAGTTTTTTTTACTGCTTTTAATTTGTTTCCAGTTAACAACTTTACGAATTATCTTTTGTTTACGACTGTACTTATCCCACTGATTTTCATCTAAAGAAACGTGCTCTTCTTCCCACCAACCTTCTTTCACTTCCCGCTGCTGATGCCAGTCCTTTCTTATTTTGTCTTGGTGATCAATCACCGGATATACGTCGCGAAGCTTTGGTGATTCAGATTTTTGATTACTGGACATATACTGTTGATAATCATATCTTGATCCAGTGTGGTCCGTTGAAATAGTAAAATTATAAAACTGATTGTACAATGAAGGATGGAACAATATGCTTGCTAATCTTTTTCCTAAAGTAATTCGTTTGGTTATGTTCGTAAAATCATGAACGGGTGTAGCGAAAGCCTCGTCTGTACAGGTTGGAAACACAACTGCATTTAGTAGGAAGAAGTCTTGCACCAGATATGGCCAAGCTAAAAATACATTTTTTTTATAAAAAGGGTGTTTTGTTACTGGATTGTTAATCACGTTTTGTTCATTAATAATCAATGACGTAACTAACCTATTCTCATCTTTAAATTTCCAAAATAAAAACCACTCTTTTTGCATGAATGGCGATACAGCAAATTTTGATAATAAATGAAATAATGGCTCGTTTCTTTCCTTAGAAAACTGATACAACAATAATTGCGGATAAGCATCAGAGAAAATTAACCAGTTTGCTCGTTCATATGTGGAAAATAATTGTTTGCGAATTCTTGCTGTTAATAAATGTTTGAATGTTGATGTTTCAAGGTCTGTCATATTCCAACCAGCATTACGGGACACCATACTAGCTAAGTACGCCCACTTAATATTTTGATGTTCAAGGTAAAATTGTTGATAAGCAAGGGTCCTGGAAATGTTATCTATATTGTTATTTCTAGTCTGCTCGTCGATATATTCACAAAGCTTTTTCTCAGTATTGTTCATTCGATCACTCTCCTTAGCTTTATCATATACATTCAAGGGAAAACTATGAATATGTGAGTTGGGTATGGTTTATGTATAAAAGTGATAGAATGATAATATGTAGAATAATCTCTTTCCTATGCGAGTCCATGCATCAACCGAATATAGGTGTATGTGAAAGGCTAAAATAAGAATTTTGTGTACAAGTATCCGTGAATTTTTATCTTTTTTGTTCTCACGTGCTAATAATTTTGATATGATACTGTCATGCATAGGGAGGGATGCTAGATGAACTATCCAAATGGTCAAAGGAAATTTGTTCCTAGCAATCAACAGACAAATACAATTAACCAAAAAAACTTCAGTAATCGCGGCATGACACTTGAAGAAGACATTAATGAAACGAATGCTTTTTACCTTGATACTAACAAAGCAGTAATACACAAAAAGCCTACTCCGGTTCAGATTGTAAAGGTAGATTATCCAAAGCGGAGTGCAGCAGTCATCAAAGAAGGCTATTTTAAACAAGCTTCTACGACTGATTACAACGGCATTTACAGAGGGAAATATATAGATTTTGAAGCAAAGGAGACGAGAAATAAGACAAGTTTTCCACTTGCAAATTTTCATGATCACCAAATCGAGCATATGAAGTCGGTATGTCAGCATGGTGGGATTTGTTTTATCATTCTCCGATTTACGAGCATGCAGGAAACTTTTTTTTACCCTGCTGTGAAACTTTTTCCCTTCTGGGATAGTCAATTTAATGGAGGAAGAAAGTCAATTCCTTATCAAGAGGTGAAAGCGGCCAGTTGGGAAGTCCCTCTTCAGTACCAAGCAAGAGTAGATTATTTACAAGTAATTGATCAGCTCTATTTTTAGAACGGAGGAAGATGAGTTATGGCTAATGAACGCCAATCTCGGATAGCACGAAGAAACCAACAAAAAACAGAAAAGAAAATGAAAAAACCGATATGGAAAAAGATTTTACTTATTACCGGAATTGTATGTTTAGCAATTGCAGTAGGTGTCGGTGGATTGTTCACGTACTATATTGCTACTGCACCTGATATTCAAACGGAGTTATTATCAGATCCAAGCTCTACAAAAATTCGTGACATGAATGGTGAGGTATTTGCTGACTTAGGAGGTGCTGAAAAACGCACCAAAATAAGCTATAACGAGATACCACAACTATTAGAAGATGCTGTATTAGCTACAGAGGATGTACGTTTTAGAGAGCACATCGGCATCGATTTCCGAAGAATCGGCGGTGCTGTGATAGCCAACTTCCGCGACGGATATGGTGCACAAGGGGCAAGTACAATTACTCAGCAGGTTGTCAAGCTCTCATTTTTAACTAAAGATAAAAAATTAAAACGTAAGGTACAAGAACAATGGATGGCAATCAGATTAGATAGTCAATATTCTAAAGATGAAATCCTTGAAATGTACTTAAACAAAATATTTTATGGGAGCAACGCATATGGTGTGGCAAAGGCAGCCGAAGTTTATTTCGGTAAAACCAATTTAGATGAATTAACATTACCTGAAGCGGCATTGTTAGCAGGCTTGCCACAATTACCTAGTGCCTATAATCCATTTATTAACCCAGAACGTGCCCAAGAAAGAATGAATACTGTTCTTAATTTAATGGTTTTACACGAAAAAATTAGTGAAGAAGAAGCTGCTGCTGCTAGAGAAGTTTCAGTCGAATCAATGCTTGTAGCAAAAAGACCTGATTCCGATCCATACGAAGCGTTTATTCAACAAGTCGCTGCGGAAGTGGAAGAAAAAACAGGTATGGATATTTATAAAGATGGTTTAGACATTTATACGACACTAGATACAAGTGCACAAGAGCATGTCGAGTTTTTATTAAGTAATAGTGAAGATAATCCGATTCAATACCCCGATGAAGAATTTCAAGCGGGATTAACGGTACTAGATACGAATACAGGTGCCATTCGCGCAATTGGTGGTGGTCGAAATCGAGAAAATGGTGGATGGAACTACGCGATTCAAGGTGATGGTAGACAACCTGGCTCCACCTTTAAACCGATTGTTGACTATGGGCCTGCGATTGAATATTTAAATTGGTCGACGTATCAGCAATTAAATGACGATGGCCCTTATCCTATTGGTGGAACAAATAGCGTGATTGAAAACTATAATGATCGTTTCCAAGGATGGATGACGATGCGATATGCTTTAAAGGAATCAATAAACGTACCTGCAGTAAAAACATTTGAAGAAGTTGGTCGTCAAAATGCGCAAGAATTTGCAGAGAATCTTGGAATAGATTTTTATGAAGATTCAATTGCTTTAACAGATGCAATCGGTGGCTCATCTACTGGTGTCACACCTTTAGAGATGGCTGGTGCATATCGAGCATTTGGAAATGAAGGTATTTACAACGAGCCTTATGCAGTTACGAAGATCGTATTTAATGATAATCGTTCTGAAGAATTTCAAAATAATCCGAAAGCTGTCATGTCTGATTTTACCGCTTATATGGTAACTGATATGCTTAAATCGGTTGTTACTAATGGATCTGGTACAGTTGCTAATGTGTCTGGACTTCCAATCGCGGGTAAAACCGGTACAACCGATGATCGTAAAGACATTTGGTTCAGTGGCTACACGACGAACTATACGATTGCGATATGGACAGGATATGGTGAACCGGCTCCAATCTCTAATGAAGGTACAAATATTGCAAGAACGCTCTTTAAAGAAACGATATCCCAACTGTCAGAAGAAATAGACACACCTGATTTCGAGCGGCCAAATTCGGTTGTTGAAGTAACGGTTGAAAAAGGGTCAGATCCAGCAAAATTACCGAGCGAGTATACACCAGATTCAGAGAAAATTACTGAACTATTTGTCCGTGGAACAGAACCCACAGGGACATCAGAAAAATATGATCAACTAGATCCTGTTCAGCAATTGGCTGCAGCTTATGATTTAGAAACAAATACAATCACAGTCGATTGGCAATATGAGGACACAGACAAACCAATATCATTTGACATTAGTGCAGGAACAGATCCTAATGCACTAACAAAATTACAAACAATTAAAGAAAAAACGATAGAAATTAGTAATGTCGATATGGGTACAACATATACGATTGAGGTTGTTGTCATTAGTGATGAAAACCCAGCAACTGTTAGTGAGCCTGTAAGAGTACAAATTCAAATCCCAGAAGAACAACCTGAGGAAGAAGAAGAACCGGTAGAAGATCCAAATGATGGTGAAGGTGACGACGATAATGGGAATGATGATGGTAACCCTGGGCAGGGTGATGGTGGTAATAATCCTGGTCAAAACCCTGGTAATGATAACGGTGGTAATAACGACGAACCTGAGAATCCAGATGACGAAGAAGGAAGTGGAGATGACTCTGGTGAATCGGGAACAGTACCGCCACCTACAGGCGAAGGACCATCTGAAAATGCCGAGCCTCCAGCTGCTTGATCAATTTAACCTAAATAGTTACGCCTTGAGATTTTACAGTTGAAAACGATCTGTTTTCGTAAAATTACTAATAAAAAATAATAACAAACCATAAGCAGTCCAATTAACACTTTAATTGGACTGCTTATTTTAGTTTATTTAACAAAGTTGCATCTTAGAGAAAAAACATCCAAGGTGAAGCATTTAATTTAGCAGGAACGGACATACTCTTTTCACTCGAATAATTTAGATGGTAACTGAGTCAATTTCAAAATTATCTTATACAGATGGCCAAAGTATTATGAAATTGACTAAACCATCATTTTAATTACTATTTAGCTTAATTATTATAATAAAACATAACCTTATTGGATATATATGTTAAAATAGAAGAAAGAATTAAATATGCCTGTAACAAATGCTTCTAGTACTTTTTAATATTAATGCCCACCTCCATCTGAGATTCACTATCCAATTTTCATTACCTAAATTTATTTTTACCGAAAAATGTTTTTGAAGGGAGGAACAGAAATGAACAAGTCCATACTATTATTAAAATTAACTATTACTGCTTTCGGGTTGATACTTATTTTTGGTATTGTAGACTACAACAGTGTTTGGCATTACACATTTACTGCTCTAGTTATTTTTTACATTATGTCCGATCTTATTATCAGTTTTCTGAAAAGGGATAAAAATCAACAAACAAGATGACCATCAAAAAATGTCTTCTAAAATAATCGTACCCAGGCAGCATTGCTTTAACAAAAAAGGAGAGATTTAATGGAGAAAATTATACAGCAGAACAAAGACGAAATTACAATGAAATATATGGTCGTGACTATCTTCTCCTCTATGACTTTAAGAAAATTAGAGAAAGTAGAGAAACTTAGAAAAGAATTAAAAACACGACACCAACAAGAAAAAGATTTTAACAAACTTTAATAAGTACTTGATGTTTGCTAACAAGAAATTTATAAGACAAAAAAACGCTCTTTATGAGCGTTTTATGTGATATAAATTTAATTAAAATCCGTTCCTTTACAAGACGCTGTGTTACAATCTCTCCAATACTTCTGCCTTTGCACACAATTTCTCTAGTTCACGAAACAGTTCATTTAACTGTATATAGCTGTGATAGTGATGTGGTTGGCCCTCAATAAAAGTAATTCTCTCTACTACGTTTAGTGGCTTATATTTGAAATTACCGATTTCGTGTTCCAACCACTCACCATCTTGATTTGGAAATTGATTTAAAGCATAAAGTGCTATTATAAAATTATGAATGCCGTTTTGGATCGGTTGTATTGCTTGTTGATTCTTCCTTTGTTGAAACAAGTGCGCAATCGTACTTTCTTGATGCTTCCAGTTTGCTATAAGTAAATTTACCTGATCAAACACGTACATCCTTCTCTCGTGCCTTCATGCGCTTTTGTCCTTCTCTACAAATATCCAACAGCCTGCATGCATCACAATTTGGGTTTTTAGCTTTACAATGATAACGACCAAAAAATATCATCCGGTGGTGCGTGTCACTCCACTCATCCTTCGGCACTTTGCGCATTAGTGTATTCTCCACTTCAAGTACAGAATCTTTCCACCTACATATGCCCAGTCGTTTAGAGACACGCTCTACATGGGTATCTACTGCGATCGCTGGTTCACCAAAGGCCACAGATGCAACAACATTAGCTGTCTTTCTTCCCACTCCAGCAAGCTTTACTAGTTCTTCTTTACTGCTAGGTACTTGTCCATTATAATCTTCAAGTAGCATCTCACATAGGTTGCGAATATGCTTTGCTTTGTTACGGTATAAACCAATCGATCGAATATCATGCTGCAACTCTTCCAATGAAACCGCTAAGTAATCTTCGGGCGTATGATATTTTTCGAACAAGCCTTTCGTCACTTTATTAACTAAGGCATCCGTGCACTGTGCAGACAATAATACAGCAATCACTAACTCGAAGGGGTTTTTATGGACTAGTTCACATTCTGCTTCTGGGAACATATCTGTCATCACATCAAGACAATATTGTATTTGTGTTTTATTTAACATGTACAACTTCCCCTATTCATCTTCAAGCCAATTATAATATAGTGAAACATCTCGCTTTGATTCTGTTCCAGTCTCAGATGCTTGTTTATTAGTTTGATTTGCATGAAAAGATTTACTTTGATTTCTAGCTTGCTCTACTGTCCGTATTCCTTTTCTTCTCCACTCGCGGAGAATTCTGTCGATATACCTAAAATTTAATTTCCCCATTAAAACAGCTTCACGTAAAGCTGCTTTAATAAGTGATGGTGACTGGTCCTCTTCATCAATCCATATATTAATTGTTTCAATTTCAAATGGAGATAAAGGTCTTCCAAACTCTTGTTCAAACAAAATAAAAATGTTATGCTGCTCTTCGGATTTTTCAGGCGGAGCAGGCTTAGCTGGTTCATACAGCCGTTTCCAAAGCGGTTCTAACGAATAAAATTCGTCTAATATATTGCTTTCATTATTGATTTGTTCAATGGAAAGCATGTTTTTTTGGATGAGTTTTCTGAGGATGGCAGAACATTCTTGCCCCGACAACGTTAATTGATTAGCAATTTCCTCTGGTGTCGGAAAAGTATTCCCTTCTTGATAAAAGCAATGAAGTTGTAAAATCACCATCACTTCCGACTCATTTAACTGCAGTTTGACATAATTTTTCAAAAGTAAAGAAGGAACAACAATTTGATCCCTCATCATAAATTGCAAAGAATATTGATTCGACATTTTACTTATACACCTCGAATCCATTATAGCATGAATATTTTTGTAACGTATTGTCGAAACAACAAATCCCTTGCCAGATTATGCATAGCAAGGGATTTATTATCCAGTTTTGTCTTAAGGATATAAACGGTTTAATAAGCGTGGAAATGGAATTGTTTCACGAACATGTTCCACACCACTAATCCATGCAACTGTTCGCTCTAGACCAAGTCCAAAACCGGCATGTGGCACACTTCCGTATTTTCTTAATTCTAGATACCACCGGTAAGCATCACCTGTTAAGTTGTGCGCTTCGTAACGCTCTTCCATTAATGCCAAATCATCAATACGCTGAGAACCACCGATAATTTCTCCGTAGCCTTCTGGTGCAATTAAATCGGCACATAATACAACTTCTGGACGATTTGGATCAGGCTTCATATAAAATGCTTTAATATCTGTCGGATAGTGCGTAATAAATACTGGCATATCAAAGCTTTCCGCTATCGCTGTTTCGTGTGGAGCACCAAAATCTTCTCCCCATTCAATATCGGTAAAGCCTTTTTCTTTTAACAACTCAATTGCTTTGTCATACGTAATACGAGGGAATGGCGCTTGAATTTTTTCAAGCTTCGTTGTATCTCGCTCCAAAGTATTAAGCTCTAACTTGCAATTTTTAAGCACAGATTGTATTACATATGTAACAAATTGTTCTTGTACAACAAGGCTTTCCTCATGGTCCATAAAGGCCATTTCCGGTTCTATCATCCAAAATTCGATTAAATGTCTTCTTGTTTTAGATTTTTCTGCTCGGAACGTCGGACCGAAAGAAAATACTTTACCAAAGGCCATCGCTGCTGCCTCCATGTAAAGTTGACCACTTTGTGATAAGTATGCCTCTTCATCAAAATACTGTGTATGGAATAGCTCGGTTGTACCTTCAGCAGCAGATCCTGTTAAAATAGGAGGATCGATTTTCACAAATCCATTGTTATTATAAAATTCATACGTGGAACGAATAATCTCATTTCTTATCTTCATTACCGCATGTTGTTTTTTAGAACGAAGCCATAAGTGGCGGTGATCCATTAGAAACTCTGTTCCATGCTCTTTCGGTGTGATTGGATAGTCGACCGATTCATGTAAAATTTCAATTTCTTTTACTTGAAGCTCATATCCAAATGGTGAACGACTGTCCTCCACCACAATACCTGTAACATACATAGAAGTTTCTTGTGTTATATTTTTTGCAGTTTGGAAAGTTTCTTCAGCAACCTCTGCTTTAACGACAACTCCTTGCATAAATCCCGTGCCATCCCTTAACTGTAAAAAAGCAATTTTTCCGCTGGAACGCTTATTGGCAAGCCATACACCTATCGTTACCTCTTGTCCTACATGATTTGAAACTTGATCTATTGTTGTTTTCAAGAAAAAAACCTCCGCTAGCAATTATTATTACCAATATATTTTACTATACATTTAGTACTTTGATTGTCTTAATCGAACTGATTCATATATCGAACCGTCCTCCATGGATCGATATTCAAATACATAACGATCCTGGTTGTCGATATATTTAATTTCCCATAATGGATGATCGTTTTCTAAAGCTGGATTAGTCGAAATTAAACTGCATTCCGTGCAACTATCTCTCCATTGATCAATAATTGAGGACTCTTCATTAAGTTCTTCCATTAAAAAGTAAGTAATTTCAGCTTCTTCATTAACAGGTACAAAAGCAATTCCAGTTTCTCCATTAATTGTTTCGCCTGTTACAGCATGATAATAGCTCGTACCATGATATCGAGTTACCTCATCTACCTGCTCGATTTCAGTTTCCGAGAGCACCCGTTGAATCGAACTAGAAAAATCTGCTTGTTTACTTTCCTCAATTTCTTGATATAAATAAATGCTGTACCCAGCAACCGACAAGCAAACAATGATCACGATGACGATGATCATTGTCATCCATTTAGGTGCGATAAATAGTGAAAATCGCTTTTTCATTATCTTCCTCATCCAATGCTAATCCAAACATAAGATCATCTTCCTTTAATGTTCGATTTAAGCTATCTACAATTTTGTACAAATCATTCGTATGCTTGATTCGTACAGTTGATAATGTTTCAATTTTTTTATCCATAACACTGCCTCCAAATTTGAGAAGATCTTTGTCATTTTTCACAAATTTTGTTACACATAGCAATCCAGTTTAGAACCAAACTATAAGTACAGTTGAAAACAAATACCTTTCTTATTATAACAGTTTACCCTTGATCAGTTGATGATCAATTCGTATTTTTTTCAACAAAATATCCTAACCCATATCTTACCTGTGCGCAAATTAAGCGCACAGGACTTTTTCATCCGTATTAGTCTATTACTAGACTAATACGGATGAAATAGCTTATTTAATTTACCCATGTGGAAGGAAGCGACAAAGAGACGCTCCATTTGCCACTTCCTCCTTATTATGACAGGATTTCATAATCATGTAAATTCATTCGGATAATGGTTGTGCCGACTTCCTCAAGTTGATAAACATCAATCCACGATTCATTCAACCGCTCAATAAGCCCTTCATTTGGCCTGCCGCTTTTACTATGAAATACAATACCAAGATGCGGATCTATCTGTGTGAGGAGTTCTTCACTTGGTGACTCTCCTCTTGCATAATCACCGATCTTAAGAATTTCCGGTTTGTAGTTGTGCGTTAGTAATTCGTCCTCATCTTCTAAATCACTGTTACTTAAGTACATAACAGAAGTGTCTCCATACGATATCCCTAATGACATTTCACCACTTGCTTCTGCATTCAATACTTTAAAAAACAAATCGTCACTTAGTTGATTCACGTCATTTGAACCCCATGTTACTTCTTTTAAATCATCCGTAACTTGGTTTTTACATGTCTCATTTAAATTTCCTGTGTGGACGACTCGTGAAATCTGATATCGTTCGGCTAACCTGTTTGCATTTGCACAATAATCCTCTGACTGCTTCGTAAGCACTAAATAATCAATGGTAGTTATATTTAGTTCTTCCATCTGGAAAAGTAAGTTATCCTCACTTGCTCGTGATCCCGTATTAATTAAGATGTTTTTTCCTTGACCTGTTTGAATTAAGGACGCTTCGCCATCAGGCAGTTGGAAAAAGGTGAAAAAAATCTCATCATTTCGTATATGCGGAACTTTCTCGCTTGCTAAAATCGGTCCCCACGTACTAATCACAATATAAATAAACATCAACGAAGATACAGACAGTTTTTTAAAACCAGCCATGTTTTCACCTACCCCTTCACTATATATAGGGTATGTAAAAAAGCTAATTGTATCATAACCAATCCTCAGCTGTTTCAAGTAATTTTGTGGTACTTTTATAAGTAACAGGCACAGTTGGAATCGAGTCAAGAAAGTATTTTCCATATCTTGCTTTCATAATGCGGTCATCACATACTAATACAATGCCACGATCACTACTTGAACGAATCAATCGGCCAAATCCTTGTTTAAATCGGATAACTGCATGAGGTAAGGCTAGTTCCATGAACGGATTTTTCCCTTGCTGTTTTAGTAAAGCCGACTTTGACTCGAAAATCGGGTGATCCGGTGGTTGGAATGGCAGCCTGACAATAACTAAACAAGATAAATCATTACCAGGAATATCTACACCTTCCCAAAACGAACTCGTACCTAAAAGAATTGCTTGATCAAAAGCTTGGAAATTTTTCTTCAATCGCTCTCTGCTACCACTGGAAATTCCTTGAGCAATTAGCATAAATTGGTCTGTATCCATAATTTCCTTTAAAATGGCATATGATTTTTTTAGCATATCGTATGAAGTAAACAAAACGAGCATCCGACCATCTGTTATGGTCGCCATCGAATAAATCGCTTCACAAGTAGCATAGATAAAGTCTTCACTTTTGTCCTTAAGATTTGGAAAATCATTAGGAATTAATAGCTGTACCTGATTTTCGTAATGAAATGGTGAAGCGATTTGCTTTTCTAATGCATAGTCACCTAATCCTAACCGTTCCTTAATAAAAGTAAATGATTTTTTCATCGTTAACGTTGCACTTGTTAAAATAACACTTTCTTTTTTTTCAAAAAAGTGCTCGGTAAGAATGGCAGAAACGTTTACCGGCTCACTATATAAATAAACGGCATTTTTAGCTCCATAAGCTTCAACCTCAACCCACTTTACTTGTGCTTGATCATCAACCAAAAAGATTAGTTCTAGATCATCAATAATTTGTTGTAAGCGATCAATCCAATTTTGCACTTGTTCAACAATATCCGCATCTAGATCTGTAGTATTGTTTCGTAAACCCTCATTCATTAGAGAAAGAATATGAATTAAATCACGTAAGCGAAAAGAAAGCCGTGTCGTCATTTCCTTCATCGTCTGCCACTTTTGTGTATTTTCCCTTTCTTGATCAAAGCGATATTGATATCTGCCAATATCATTCACAGCGATTCCCTTGTTATTAAGTTCTACGACATAATGAAAAATATATCGAAACAGCTCATCCGTTTCCTCTTTGGTTTCTTGCCATAAGCGGTCCCATTCAGATTCATTAGCATATTCCTTTACTATAGAATACTGCTTTGCTACATTTCTAAGCCAATCGCCCTCGTTGATTGTACCAATATTATTTAAAAGAAATTGAACCTGAACATAATCTAATTTTAAACCAAAGTGCTTAGCAGCTGTCGATTCTAAATGATGTGCTTCATCAATCACAGCTCTTTGATAGCTCGGAAGTAACGCATGTTCACTCGTCAAATCCGTGCATAATAACGCATGATTTGTAATTACAAGGTTAGCTTTCTGTGCTCTTTGCCTTGCTTTTTGGTAAAATGAGCGAGAAAACCAAGGAGATAGCACATCTATGTGTCCTTCAGCATCACTTGAAATGCGGTAAAAAAAGTTTTTCCCACTTGATGGTAGTTGAATTTCATCAATATCACCAGTAAAAGTCTCGGTGAGCCAAACAAGGATAATCGATTTTGTTAAGATAATGTCATAATTGTCTTGATGGATACTGCCAAGCTCAATCTCAAATTTTTTCAAGCTTAAATAGTGCTGCTTCCCTTTAAGTAAGGCAGCTTCAAATTTAAATGGTAGTACACGCTGCAAGAGCGGAATTTCCTTCTCTAATAGCTGCGATTGAAGCTGTGTTAGATGCGTGCTAATGACTACACGATTTTGTGAAAACACTGACTCATAAATGGCAGGGATTAAATAAGCAAGCGATTTTCCTGTGCCAGTTTCTGCTTCAATAAGCGCATGTTGCTTTGATTGAAATGCATCGTAAATCGTTTCTGACATCTCTCGTTGACTCGGGCGATATTCATAATTATGTATTTGTGATGAAAAATGACCACCCTGATCGTAGCAGTCATCTAATAAATCACCGAATGAAATTTTTTCTAAACGATCCTCTGCTGAGTCATGCTTTTTCGTTGCTTTTAATGCAATGCCATGAAAGATATCTAAATCAGGTCTACCTTCATTAACAAAGGCTTGTTCATCAATAAATGCTTGCAAAATGACATACATATTACTTTTCCATCTAGACTCAAGCTGCTGTAATGTTGTCAACGTCTCGAACGGTAGTGTCGCTAATTTTTGCAATAAAAATGATAATAACTCGGCAGTTACATAGGCATCAGATAAAGCGCGATGCGGATCATCATGTTGAAAAGATAAATACTCAGACAATCGACCTAGTTTATAGCTAGGAGCCTGTGGCAATAAGATTCGAGCCAACTCAACCGTATCTATAACCGGTTGCTTGATCGGCTGATAACCTACTTGCTGAATTTCATAGTTCAGAAATCCAAGATCAAAAGCAACATTATGTGCAACAACGTAAGCATCTTGAAAAAATTCGCTTACATCATCGACAACATCATCAAACGTTGGTGCTCCTGCAACATGAGCATCACTAATTCCTGTCAAATTTGTTATAAAGCCGGGAATTGGTATCAACGGATCAATAAATGTGGAGTATTGTGTGGTAATTTGATAATTCTCTAAAACCACAATTCCAATCTCAATAATCCGGTCTCCCTTCGAAGGTGTCTGACCAGTGGTTTCTAAGTCAACGACAACAAATTTATTCACTTCATCACCTCCACTATTCCATTTTAGAAAAGTGCAGAGCGCCGCTCAGAAACGTAACGACTGGAGCGAATCGACTAAAGATAAAGGAATCATGCCCCCGCATAGGGGATATGTCGACGTTGGACGACAAGTCCGCTTTTAGTCGACCTTCCATAAAAACTTGAATCGATGATGACTTATCGCAAGCCGATTCGTGAAGTCGCGTAGTTTCTGGCGCTCGGAGCTAGACACATGCACAAATTTTATATTTCTTATCTAATAAAAGAAAACTCTTATCCATACCGCTTTGATAAGAGTTTCCGCGTTTTGAGGGATTTCGCCTCGGTTACACTATCCATATGCGTAGATTACTTTAATTCGGATAAAGGCGGCTCTTTATCAATAAGTTCAACAATATCATTCTGATCATTCATAATCGCAACCTTTGGCTTAAAAGTTGTCAATTCTTCTTCAGAAAGTAAACCGTAGGAAACAATGATAATAATATCGTCTTTCTGAACGAGTCTAGCTGCAGCACCATTTAGACACATATCTTTTTTTCCTCGTTCGCCTGGAATAACATATGTCTCAAAGCGCTCTCCATTATTGTTATTCACAATTTGTACTTTTTCATGTGGTAAAATACCAACTTGTTCGATAATGTCCTCATCAATTGTAATACTACCAACATAATTCAAATTTGCTTCGGTTACACGAGCACGATGAATTTTTGCTTTCATCATGGTACGCAACATAGTAATTTCCCCCTACTACTATCTATCTAAAGTTAGCTTGCCATTTTGATCAAAAATAAGGTTATCAATTAATCGCGCGTGTTCATAAAACACGGCAACAGCTAGAATAACTTGCTCGTTAACCTCATCTACTGGTGTTAAATCTGGATAGCTCAGCAACTCAACATAATCTATTTTACCACGGGTTTGTGAATTAATAAATCGCTCGACTTCATTTACAATATAATCTGGATCTCTAGTTCCCGTTTCAACTAATTGACGACCGAATTGTAAGCCTTGATATAGCGCGGTCGCTTCCTGTCTTTCTGGCTCTGACAAATATACATTTCTACTGCTTTTTGCTAATCCATCCTGTTCGCGCACAGTAGTGACAGGAACTAGTTCAATCGGAAAATTTAAGTCATTTACTAACGCATCAACAACAGCAAACTGTTGCGCATCCTTTAAGCCAAAGTAGGCTTGACTCGGTAATGTAAGATGAAACAGTTTTGTTAAGACAGTAATCACGCCTGCAAAATGTCCAACACGTGACCGACCACAAAGAACATCCGTACGTTTGGTAATATCCATCGTGATCGAACGATCATTTGGATACATCTCTTCTACTTGAGGTATAAATAAAATGTCGATATTGTTTTTTTGGGCAACTAGGATATCATGTTCCTCATCCCTAGGATATCTGTCAAAATCTTCATTTGGTCCAAATTGCAATGGATTAACAAAAATACTGACAATGACAATATCGTTATTCGTTTTGGCCCTTTTCATTAAACTCTCGTGTCCTTCATGTAAAAAGCCCATAGTCGGAACGAAACCAATACTTTTGCCGCTCATTTTTAATTCATTTGCGTACTGCTGCATTTCTCGTATAGAACGTATGATCTTCATAAAAACTAAACCTCTCTGTTATCGATTAATCAAGAAAGAATGTTCCTCTCCAGGAAAATCACGATGCTGTACTTCACTGATATATGCTTGAATCGCCTCAAGGAATCGCTCATTCGCATTCTCAAATGCTTTAACAAATTTCGGTAAGCGCTCCACCCCATATTGCAAAACATCATGATAAACGAGTACTTGTCCATCACAATCAATACCTGCTCCAATCCCTATCGTAGGTATATCTAAAGACTCTGTAACTGTTTTTGCTAGCGACGCAGGTACGCATTCTAGTACAAGCGCAATTGCACCATGGCCTTGCAACATTTTGGCATCGTTAATAATTTTGTCAGCACCATTTTTATCTTTTCCTTGAACACGATACCCACCTAGCACATTCACCGATTGTGGAGTAAGTCCTAGATGTGCAACAACTGGTATACCTGCCGACGTCAATTTAGAAGTGAGCATTGCAATTTCTTCACTCGCACCTTCAACCTTTAATGCTTGAGCCCCTGTTTCTTGGAATAGCCGCTTGGCATTTGCAAGTGAATCTTCCAAAGAAATATGATACGACATAAATGGCATATCGACAACCTTAAATGTATTTTTTGCACCTCTTGCTACCGCTTTTCCATGGTGGATCATATCTTCTAACGTCACATTCACCGTGGAATCATATCCTAACACAACCATGCCTAACGAATCCCCGACTAAAATCATATCAATACCTGCTTGTTCAGATAGCTTTGCAGACGGGTAATCATAGGCAGTTATCATTGAAATTCTTTGGTTTTCTTGTTTCATTTGTTGAAATTTATGATGATTTAACATATCTTCTTCTCCTTTAGTCAATTTCATAATACTGATTTTCAGCTATCTACATCCATATATAGTCGGATTAAACCATCTCCAAACTATATATGGATGCAGATAGCTGTGTAAGATAATTATGAAATTGACTCACTTACCAACCAATTTCTGCTGAATATAAGGTTTGGATACTATTATCCTTATTAATAATTCGAAGTGCACCATCTTCAGCTATACCTAATATCATCGCTTGCCATTGCCGGTCGTGTACTTTCACCGTTACTGTTTCACCAATCTTATAAGCATAGCCTTCCCACTTTGTTTTGATCGCATCAAAACCGTTTGCGAGAAATTCTGCATAGCTTTCTTCAAACGTCACCAGTAGCTGTTGAATGATGCTAGCAATATCCCAATCTTTGTCAGTCACAAGCTTTAAAGATGTTGCTATGGAAGCAATAGCTTCTGGAAACTTTGATTGGTTAACATTCATGCCAATTCCTAAAATAACATAATTTACTTTATCCTGCTCTCCTTGCATTTCTGTTAAGATCCCTGCAAGCTTTTTACCCTTAACAAATAGGTCATTTGGCCATTTTATAGATGGTTCTATACCAGTAACCTTGGCGATTACATCTGCCAGTACCGTCGCTGCCATTAACGTGATTTGTGGTGCTTGATTTGGCTGCAATTCCGGTCTCAGTATAATACTCATCCAAATGCCATCGTTTGCTGCAGAATGCCAGATGCGCTCAAGCCTACCTTTGCCTTTGGTTTGCTCATCGGCTATCACTACGGTACCATGACTAGCACCATTCATCGCTAATTGATGGGCAATCGGTTGTGTGGAGGAGACGCTTTCTTTATGGATTATCTCTTTACCAAGCCAATCTGTATGCAATCCCCATTGTATAGTGTTGGCACTTATTTTTTGTGGTGATTTTGAGATTTGGTATCCTTTTTTCGGGACAGCATGAATGATGTAACCATCCTTCTCTAATTCCTTCATATGTTTCCAAACGGCCGTACGAGATATTTGCAATTGTCTAGACAATTCTTGACCTGAAATATATTCTTCCGTGTTTTCTTCTAATAGCTCAATCAAGTGTAGTCGGGTAGATTTCATTTGTTACCCACGCTTTCAATTGTTGTTTTTCATTTGCAACTTTGCCCAAAACTACGTGCTCCTCAAGTAACTGCAAGACTGTATTAAGCCATGGTCCCCTAGAGCGTTGTGGAAATAATGAAATAAGATCATTACCGTCCATTACGATCTCTTGTCTTGATTGGACTGGTAAACACTCCCGAATCTCACACAACTGAGCTGATAACGGCTGTAGCTCTGGACAAAATATCCCTAGCAACCGCAGAAATCCTGACTCTAAATGCTCAGGCAACCGGTACACAAGCCAAGCATCTAATTGTTCTTTATTAAAATAATCGATTGCCTCTAATAAGTAGCTTGCATCTTGTTTTGTTTTATTAGACAGTTTCCATTCTTTTGTCCAGGTGTGCAAGGATACACTTGGATCGTATTGACAAAAACAAGCCAACATTTCGCTCCATGATTGCAATGGTACCTGATGGTTATTTAGCGCACCAACAAGTGTATTTTGATTTCGAATAACAGGCAAATATCGTTCTAATTCAACCTCTAACAATAATTTGATTGCTTGCTCCACATGATCACCTGAGAACAATTTTTGCATTTCCACTGCAATTCGCTCGATTGCTATTTTTTCCAGCCAATTGATATGGCTAGTTAATGCTGCAAATGTAGCCGCTTCTAACGAAAAGCCAAGCTGACTTGCAAATCGTAATGCCCGCATCATCCGTAATGGGTCTTCTTTAAATCTTTCTGTTGCAGTCCCAACCGTTTGAATAAGCTGATTTTCAATTGCTTGTTTGCCACCAAAAGGATCTAGAATCTTCCCATGCTTATCCATAGCTATTCCGTTAATCGTAAAGTCACGTCTCGCTAGATCTTCTTCAATGCGATCTACGTATTGGACGTGATCAGGATGGCGATAATCCGAATAGTTCCCTTCAACCCGAAAAGTAGTTACCTCATAAGATTGTCCAGCCATTCGAACGATTACCGTCCCGTGTTCAATTCCCACCGGGATTACTTTAGGAAAGATCGCTTGTACTTGTTCCGGTAGGGCCGAGGTCGTAATATCGATATCGCCAATCGAGCGCTGTAATAATAAATCACGAACAGAACCGCCGACAAAATATGCTTGATGTCCGCGTTCTTCCAATAGATCTATTATTTTTTTTGCTCGTAGAAACGGACCATCTAACATATTAATCACCATCGACAATTAAATTTTTATATAACTGCTCATATTGCGAAACAATTTTAGTTGCATGAAAACGTTGTTCCACACGTTCGATTCCATTTATTGAAAATCGATTCCAGAGCTTATCATCTGTTAAAATTTTTAACGCTTTATTCGTTGTACCTTCAATATCTCCGACTTCTGTAGTGAAACCTGATTCGTTATCGATAATTACTTCGGGAATACCTCCAATGTTTGTACCGATACATGGGACACCACATGCCATCGCTTCTAGTAAAACTAATCCAAAGCTCTCTTTTTCAGATAACAGTAACATTAAGTCTGCCATCGATAATAGTTCTGCAATGATCTTTTGCTTACCTAGAAATAGAACCCGATCTTGTAGCCCTAACTGATTGACGAGTTGGCGAATTTCTGAGATTTCGGGACCATCACCGATCAATAATAATTTGGCTTCGATTTTAGCTGCAATATTGGCAAAAGTATAAATAACGTCCTGCACTCTTTTTACTTTACGAAAATTAGAAATATGTACAACAACTTTTTCTTCCTCTTTGATTCGATATTGCTGTCTTAAACGATTATCTTTACGCAAATAATATTCCTTGTCATCGACAAAGTTATAAACAACCTCTATATTCTTATCTACTTTTAGCATTTCCTTCGTTTGTGCAACTAAACTATGGGAAACTGCTGTTACTACGTCAGATTTTTCAATACCGTGCTTGATCATCTTCTTTAAACTATGATCAATACCAAGGACCGTTATATCTGTTCCGTGTAAGGTAGTTACAATTTTAACGTCATGCTCGGCAATCTGCTTCGCAAGCATTGCGCAAATCGCATGTGGCATCGCATAGTGAACATGTAAAATATCCAATTTTTCAGTATCAATAACTTCGGCCATTTTATTCGCTAATGCTAAATCATACGGTGGATATTGAAATACAGGATAATGATTTAATTCTACTTCATGAAAAAAAATATTAGAATGAATGCTTTCTAAGCGAAACGGCATGCTTGACGTAATAAAATGGACTTCATGACCACGTCTCGCTAATAATTTACCTAACTCTGTTGCAATGACACCTGATCCTCCTACAGAAGGATAACAAGTAACTCCTATTTTCATATAGATTAGCTTCCCTTGCTGTTTTTATCTTGTTCATGAATAATTTCGCGCCACTCAAACAAACCTTCATCTAACGCTCGAATAACGATCTCTGCTGCCCCTAAATTCGTTGCTAGCGGAATCTGGTACACGTCACATAGTCTTAACAGTGCACTAATATCTGGTTCATGTGGCTGTGCAGTTAATGGATCACGAAAGAAAATAACCAGATCCATCTTGTTGTTTGCAATCATCGCCCCGATTTGCTGGTCGCCACCTAACGGACCTGATTGAAATCGGTGTACTTCCATTTTCGTCGCCTCTGAAATTCTAAGGCCAGTCGTTCCGGTAGCAAATAAATCATGTTGTTTGAGGATATGGGTGTAAGCAACCGTGAAATCGACCATATCTTTTTTCTTTTTATCGTGAGCAATTAAGGCAATATTCATTGACAATCCCTCATTCCATTATATTTTCAAGACCATATACGAGTATATCTAGCTTGACTACTTCTTCAACAGCTAACTTCACACCCGACATAAATGATTCACGATGAAAGGAATCATGTTTAATCGTCAAGTTTTGACCTGGTAATCCAAATACTACTTCCTGATGTGCGACAAGTCCTGGTAATCGAACGCTATGGATGCGCATTCCATCAAAATCAGCACCGCGCGCGCCGGGTAATGTTTCCTTTTCGTCTGGATGACCTTGTGTTTTCTGTTCTCTTACTTCTTGAATCAGTTGTGCTGTTTTGACGGCGGTACCAGAAGGAGCATCTAATTTTTGATCATGATGTCGTTCGATAATTTCAACGTCTGGGAAGTATTTAGCCGCCCATTTCGAGAACTGCATCATTAACACAGCACCAATCGCAAAGTTAGGGGCAATAATCGTGCCAATCCCTTTTTCCTCAGCAAGGTTTGTTAACTCTTGTAATTGTTCATTTGAAAAGCCTGTTGTGCCAACGACAGGTCTTATGCCATGTTCAATCGCTAGCTTTGTATGTAAATAACCTACCTCAGGAGTCGTTAAATCAATTAAAACATCTGCCTCTACAGTTTGAAAACATGTTTCAACATCGCTATATATAAGCGCATCGAATGCTGGTAATCCATCAATATCAGCAACCTTAACTCCATCATGTTTACGATCAAGACATGCTACTAACTCTAGATTGTCTTCCTTTTCAATCATTCGTAATGCTTCACTACCCATTTTCCCTCTAGGACCTGCTACGATAACTTTAATTTTACTCATTATGTTCCACCTCATCCGTCTTTTTCGTCCAACGATTTTTATCTCTTGTTTCAATTTTTGTCATTGCTTTATCAAATGCTTCTGCTACATCAATATCTAAAGAATTTGCAAAAGACAGTGTAACAAACAACAAATCACCTAGTTCATCTTCAATCGTATTTTCTTTCTCCGTCGACTTTTTTGGTTTTTCTCCATAATAATGATTCACTTCTCTAGCTAGCTCTCCAACCTCTTCTGTGAACCGGGCTAACATACTTAATGGAGAAAAATAACCTTCTTCAAACTGAGAAATAAAATTATCTACTCGGTTTTGCATCTCTTTTGTATTATACTTTTGATTGGAAACCATATCGTCATTCTCCTCATCTTACGAGTAAACGTTTTACTTATTTTTATAAAGGTATCATTTACATGTTAGCTAAAAGGTTAGGCTTTGACAAATAATTTATTCGAAAAGATGGGCATTGTTCTGGCTTAATTGGTTGACTATAATATAATAGGTGTTCAAAAAGGCACCAAATGATCAGCGGTAAACGTGGGAGTTAGTTCTCGTCTTTTCCGGTTATGTAAAGATAATCACTTTTTAGCTCACGAGCGAAACAAGCCTATCCTTATAAAGAAAGACTTTGTGTGCGAGACTTCATCCGTTTTGATTGCGGTTCTGCTTCACCACACATGCTTTTTTGCTGCTGATTCGTCACCTTATTGAACTAACATTATACATAGTATTTTTCTTCGGAGGTGGATAGATGAGTTTTTTTGGATTGAAGTTAAAAAATACAATATTCATTTTAGCTGGATCGGCAATTTTCTCATTTGGAATCGTTAATTTTAATATGGCAAACAATCTTGGAGAAGGCGGATTTACCGGTATCACATTGCTTTTTTATTTTTTATTTGGATGGGACCCGGCTATCTCTAATATTGTTTTAAACCTACCTGCTTTCTTTGCTGGATGGAAATTACTTGGCAGAAATACTTTTTACTATACAATTATTGGGACTATTGCTGTTTCGATATTTTTGTATGTGTTTCAGATTTATAATTATTCGCTGGACCTCGAATCTGATTTAGTACTTGTTGCACTCTTAGCAGGACTTTGCATCGGAGTCGGATTAGGAATTATCTTCAGATATGGTGGAACGACTGGCGGCGTAGATATTATCGCTAGGATTGTACACAAATATGTTGGCTGGAGTATGGGTAAGACGATGTTTATGTTTGATGCCGTCGTGATTACCACCTCTTTCATCTTGTATTTAGAGCTTGTAGAGGGCATTTATACGCTCTTGGCTGTTTATATCGGGGCACGTGTGATCGATTTCATACAAGAGGGCGCATACGCCGCCAGAGGCGCTACCATCATTTCCAATCATAGTGATGCTATTTCCGAAAAAATATTAAAGGAAATGGACCGAGGCGTAACCGTCTTACAAGGTAAAGGTAGGTTTACAGGGGAGCATCGAGATGTGTTATATTGTGTGGTTGCTCGAAACGAAATTGTTAGGCTGAAAGGCATCATTAACAGCATTGATCCGCATGCGTTCGTTGCCATGACAACCGTCCACGACGTGTTAGGAGAAGGATTTACACTTGATGAAAATAAAAAACCACTAGTGGAAGACTGAAGAACTTCGGGAAAAGAGATTGTGAAGAGAGAACTGATCGTTCTCGGATGGAGCGGACACATATGCACTTATTTTTCTTAAACACCCTGTTTGGACTTGGTTGCCGGGCACCATTACCCTTATTTTCTATAAACTGCTGACAAAAAGCAACAATTTCAGAAAATAAGGGCACTGGTGTCCACACAATTCTAAATGCGGCGATTTTGTCACAGATAAGCGCAATGATGTCCTCCAACACCTCACCACTGTCGCTTCCTACCGATCATCATTTATATACGCACTAAAAAAGGCTAACCCTAGGGCTAGCCTTTTTATCTATTATCAATCATCGTTGCCTCCAACGAACATGAGAACAAAACGAAGTAATTCAGCAACAGCAACTAGTGCTGCAGCAACGTATGTTAAGGCAGCTGCATTTAGCACCTTTTTCGTTTGGCGTTCTTCATTATTACGAATAATCCCACTTGAAACCAATTGACCCATGGCACGATTTGATGCATCAAATTCAACTGGTAATGTTACCAACTGGAAGATAACAGCAAATGACATAAACACAATACCAGCAAGAGTTAATCCGGGAAGAGACATAATAAAACCAGCAATAATTAAAATATAGGAAAAATTAGATCCTAAATTAGCTACTGGTACTAACGCGTGCCTGAAACGAAGAAATGCGTACTCCTCTGCATCCTGGATAGCATGTCCGACCTCATGTGCAGCAATCGCAGCAGCGGCCATCGAATGTCCATGATAGTTATCAGATGAAAGCCGAACAACTTTCTTTCTTGGGTCATAATGATCAGATAACGTACCTTTTGTTTCTTCAATACTTACCTGATACAGACCATTTTCATCTAAGATTTTGCGCGCCACTTGGGCACCGGTCATATAGGATGATGTTGCAATTTTTGAATATTTTTTATAGGTACTCTTTACTTTTGATTGTGCCCACATAGGAATAATCAAAAGCAACGCAATATAGATGAGATAGCCACCTATTGACGAGAACATGTTCATTCCTCCAGTTTTTCATAACCTGTGTAACTAAGGTCAATTTTAGTCAAAAATTACCCTTTAGTCAACTATTATATACTTTGCTTTTGGTTCTCGTTTTTATGCTTCTCTGCTTTATATTTTTTTGTAGCTACATACGCTAATGTCAAAAAGATAAAGCCACCTACAATTGTAATCATCCAAATAAATGTTAAATCTTTTTTCTCTTCTTTACCATCGTGTGCATTAGAAGGCTGTATTTGCCCCATCTGACGATATACTTCTGTAATAGGATTTACTTGTTGACCATTTACGGCATACGCTTCTAAGTTTTGGTAAGATTCTTGGAGCTGATAAAATTGATCTGTTTCTAAGTATATTTGCATTGCCGGTTTGACAATACTCCAAGCTGTAAGTAGCTCCTCTAATTCTGAATCCGAGTAAACATGTTGTTCCTCTACAACAGACTTTAATGATGATTCCATATCAGAAGCCCACGTTGCTAATATTGGACTTTCTGGATTTGTTAATGCATCCACAGCAAGTACCAATCGTAATGCTTCCACTTTCTTTGTTTGATGATCAACTTCATTATCATTTACGATCGTTAGATTTGACTCTAATAGGTATCCTAATCCGCTCGCAATTTGTGTTGCCGTATGATTCGTAAAAAGCTTTGTTAAATCATCCTTATGACTTAATAACAGCGTTTCAGCCTGCTCGTATCTTTCTTCCTTTATTAACCGTTCATATTGATACAGGGTAGCATCTAAATCCGTATGGTGGGCAAATACTGAGCGAGTAATAGGACTACTAACACTGTATATAAGAACCATAATAATTGCGACTTTTAATAGTTTCACCTGAGAAACCCCTCTCTCTAATCATTCTGTTTAAAAATGTATGAGAGAGAGGACAAGTTTAGACCTATGAATTAAAATCATACCTGACTTTTATATCTTTTTTAATCGTTAACAAATAAGCTATTGCTAGAGAAGCAATACTTAACCAAAAAGTAAAATAGCCTATTCCATCCATATAATTCATTAAAGAACCATACCTTGGCATCATTTCATATACATAATCAATCACATCGTTATGTAACGTCCACATACCTGCAAAAACCAAATGGCGAAGCTTTAGCCTATATTGCGGGGCATACAGCAATCCTTGAATCGCCATTGCACCGTGTGATGCAATTAGCATATATCCTGTAGGATCTAGGCCGCCATCAACAATCAGTGTTAATATGTTCATCACAACTGCCCAAATACCATACTTAAACAGCGTAACAATGGCGAGTGCCTCAATATAAGGAATGTTCCTACCAAACAAGAAAAACAATAAAAAAATACTAAAAAACAAACTTGCGGTGGGACTATCAGGAACAAAGATTAAAAATTTTGCTGGTGTAACATCAAGCTGTACATCATACCAGATATACCCATAAACGGTACCAGCAACATTAATAATGAGTAACAATACTAAAAATGATTTATCTAATAGTATTTGCCTAATCATCAACATACGTGTAATCCTTTCCTATCAAAGTAAAACCCTCGCCAAATTGGTAAGCGAGGGTTTACATGAAATGTTTATTCTGCTGCTTGCTCATTAACAGAAACTATAAAGTCTACCAACTGCTGTAATTCTTCATCAGAACCTTCAAATTGCCCTGCAGGCATATCACCAATACCTTTTACAGCGATATCTTTTATCTCATCAACTGAATATTTATCCGTAACCCCGATCAACGTCGGCCCTACGGCACCTTCTAGTGATTCACCATGGCACTGCAGACAGCCATTTTGATCATAAAGCGCATAGCCAGCAGATTCTGTATCAATTTCTACTTCAGATGGCCATACAGGCTTATTAGCTTCAACTCTTGATTCCCATTCCACGTGCTCTGCCGCTTCATACGTCAACCAGAACACTGAAACAATACCCATAATCATTAACAATGATGTAATCGGTCGTTTATATGGTCTGCGCTCTTTGCCAGTATCAAGAAATGGTGCTAGCAATAGGCCACCGAAAGCTAAACCAGGGATAACCATGGCACCGAGTACAAAATAAGCACCACTTGCGAACTTATATTTTAGTAATTGATATAAGAATAAGAAATACCAATCTGGTAGCGGAACATACGCCGCATCGGTTGGATCAGCCATTTTCTCCAGTGGTGCTGGATGGGCGACAGTTAAACATAAAAATCCAACTAAAAACACCGCACCTACTAACCATTCTTTTAATAAAAAGTTTGGCCAGAATGCTTCTGTTTTACCAGGGTATTCGGAATAGTCTTTTGGAATAAATCTTGTTTTGTCAGCAGTTATACGTGAGTCGCCAACAAACTGCATACCCTTCCCCTTTTTCACTGCTTTCCCTCCTTATCACTTGGATGTCATCTTACAACGGACCAGAAATACCTTGTTTACGAATCATAATAAAGTGTGCTGCTAGTAAACCAAATAGCGCAGCTGGCAAGAAAAATACATGTATTGCAAAGAATCTGGTCAGTGTTTGTGCTCCAACTATTTCCGGGTCACCAGAAAGTAATGTTTTGATTTCTGGTCCAAGGAAAGGAACACCTTCAGCGATTTCCAATGTAACCTGTGTAGCAAAATATGCTTTATTATCCCATGGTAATAAATAACCAGTTAGACCAAGCGCTAACATGATAAAAAAGATTAATACCCCTACGATCCAGTTTAATTCACGAGGCTTTTTGTATGCCCCTTGAAAGAATACTCGCAATGTATGTAAGAACAACATGACGATTACAACACTAGCTCCCCAGTGGTGCATGCCACGAACAATTTGTCCATGAGCGACTTCGGTTTGCAAGTAATATACAGACCTCCAAGCATTCTCTATATCATGTACATAATACATCGTTAAGAACATGCCGGATAGCACCTGTATAACCGTTACGAAAAAGGTCAGTCCACCAAAGCAATATACAAATGCTGAAAAGTGATGCGCTGGGTTTACGTGCTCAGGCACCTCGTGATCAGCTATGTCTCGCCACAATGGCGTAATATCTACTCGTTCATCTATCCAATCGTAAATTTTATTCAGCATACACTAGACCTCCTCTCTCGGTTTCGCTTTTCCTAGATACAATGTCCCATTTTTAATTTTTTGCTCGTACTCATCTAGAGGAGCATCTGGTGGCGTGCCTTTTACATTTTGACCATCTTTATAGTAGCGTCCCCCGTGACAAGGGCAATAAAATTGATCCGAATATTCTTCACTTCCTTGCCAGGAAACAAAACAACCAAGATGCTTACACACTGGCGAAAAAGCCTTTATTGTATCATCCTCCGTTTTATATACCCAAGCAGATTTGGTAACATCTGATGTATACCAAGCATCAACTTGCTCAACTGTCCAGTCTACACGCTGTGGCTCTGTCGTTAAGTCCGCAACATCCGTAACGGGATGAAACTCACCCTGACTAGCTGGTTGCAAAACTGGATCGATAGCAAAACGTACCATCGGTGCAAGCATACCGGCAGCCATAAATCCCCCTACACCTGTTAAAGTGTAATTTAAAAATTGGCGACGGGATACTTGTTGCTTCTTCTCACTCATTTCTTTACCCCCCTCTGTCTAAAATCCTTCCATCTGCAAATCATACAATTATTCCGAGATTACTAGGACAATACCATGATAGCGTAAACTGTTTGTCCGGTCAATAAAATATCATTGATATCAAGGTCTACTTTTACCAAAAAGATTTTATTAAACCGATTATTTCTTTTAGTTGATCATTCATCATTACTTTCGTATTTGAATCATCTAGATTACCGGTTTGCATAGCTGGAACCCACAATAATGTACCATCTAACTTTCTTTCATGTTTTTTCCAAAAGGAATCGAAACTAAATAAAAAAACATGCTCAAAAGGTTTTTGCTTCATCTCGGCTATCCAAGTATTTAATCGGTTAATTTCTTGTTCATCATTTTCCGGATGAAAATACGCGTATGTTGGCATTAGAAAAAGCCGGCCTTTATAATGTTGTTCTAGACCATTAACATATAACTTTAATAGTTCACCTTGGAAACCTAACTTGTCCATTTGCTGATTAACAGCCATCGGCATTAGCGGAATAACTAACGTGTCTACATATTGTTCTGCTTCATTGTATTGCTGAATATCTTTCTGGCACCACTGCATAGCATTAATCCAACCTTTCTGTATTATTAGCTATTTTACTAAATTTATAAGGAGAACTAAAGAACAATTATTTTTTTCTAAGGAATTAACAAAAGCGCAGAGCGCCGGTTAGCGACGTATGGACTGGGACTCGAAACAATAAAATCACTTGTTTCTGCGGTGTATATTCATTGTAGGTTTCCTTAGTGCGATTACTCGCCCCACTGAAAACATTTGGACTGAACCGTAGGACCAGAGTAAGCTTCGAAGCTTCACCACGCACGAAGAAAATTGTTCTTTATTTTCGATGGAGTAAGGAAACATACCCCTGCATAAGGGGTATGTCGACGTTGGACGACAAGTCCGCTTTTAGTCGACCTTCCATAAAACCAGAACCGATGTTGACTTATCGTGTCATGAGGTGAGGGAAGTCTCGCTATTCGCTGGCGCTCGGAGCTGGCCGTGGCTAATGCTTAATGTTATCCATATTTAGTATATTTAATGTTTTCAGATGCAATTAAAAAACCCTTATCGCACAAATTCCATGCGACAAGGGTTTTATTCATTTGGCTCTTTCTTAGAGTTTGTTTTTTAAACATGATAATTAAAGTGATATCCGTCGTAACGTAGTGCACGTGATTTCCGCTCCAGGCAGTCGCTTTTCGCTAGTTTAAAGCGTTTTTCTTTAAACAGGCTCGGCTTCAGCTAACTCAGAAGCAAATGTTTTCGGTGGGACGAGTAATCGCAGTCCCATGGTGCGCTTCTCTAGTGGATCTTCAGCTCGCGCTTTTCCCGCTGGAGTCGGCTGCCTTTAGCTCCAATCACCCCACATGAAGAGCAATCCCGTTAGCAGCGTAGGAAATCCACTTCGACTCCTGAGGCCCGGCAAGGGTCATGCAGGCGTTGTCCGACAAGGACGGTTTTAGCCTGAAGTCCTTAAGAAGTGGCGTAAGTGAGACCCCGCAGAACGCAGTTTGAGGAGGCTCACTAGCCCCCCCGCGGAAAGCGAAGTGGATTTCCGAAGCGGTGCAAGCACTCTCCAAGTTACGACGGAGTTTAGCTATTTTACGTAATAACAACAATTTCCTAGAAAACAGTCTTTCAGGTATTAATTTTAGAAGCGTTATGTGTACTGTTAAACTGCTGTTCTAGGTAATAGTATTGTTCCGACAATTCTTTAAATGCCTGTTCGTTGCGGTTATCCAACACCTCATCAATTTTGTGTTGTAGACGCTGCTTTTGATATTCGTATAACGATACATCAAGCACATCTTTGGCAAGCTGTTGATCCTTTTTTGTTATAAAATAGTCTTCTGGCAAAAAAGGATTGTCTTCCAATACTGCAACATATGAGGCACATTGGTTTGCGTTTTTAAAGCTTAACTGAATATAGACCGGTTCATCTCTATTTAAGCGAATATCATGAAAAGACTTCTCAGCATCTGTTGTAACAATATGATTTTTATAAAATCGAAACGGTGCATCTTTTGAACAATGGGTAGAAATGACAATTCCTCTTGGGCAGTATCTGGCTTCACGGATAAAGTGAACATTCTTTAGAAGTGTATCGTGATTTATTAAGTAATTAAGTATCCAGACACTTTCTCGCCTTTTTAATTGATAATTGCTAAGAAACCATCGTATAAATTCTTTCTTATCCTTAATCGACACAGGCGTGTTATTCAAGTTTCCGTCCCCTCCTAGTGAAAAAGAGACTAATCTACATAGTTTCTTCCTTTTGCTTTAAGCGGAATAAGAATTCTTCCATCTCGAAGTCAGCTGGCTCAATCGATAGATAATGGGTAAATACTTCTATCGCTTCCTTATTCCTCCCTTCTTCTATAAGGAAATATCCATATTCTTTTAGAAAATCTGTATCGTCTTTAAGATTATTATATGCATCCATGTATAGGTTTAATGCATTATCAAATGATTCTATTTCAACATATGCTTGTGCTAATTCCCATTTATAAGCAGGATCCTCTTCCCCAGACTGCAGAACTTCTGATAATAAATCAATGATTGCCTCAGGATCTTCTTGCTGTTTATAAATATTCACCAAAAATAATACCGCTTCTTGATAACCGGGATCAATTGCAACTGCTTCTTTAATATGCTGAACACTAGCTGTTAAATCACCTAGTTTGTGTGCTAATTGTCCTGCTAAATAAAATAGTTCTTTATTAAACTCATCCTGTTGCAAGCCTTTATTTGCCATATCATAGGCTTCTTGCATCAAACCCTCTGTCTCGTATGCTTGCGCTAAATAATAATATACCGATAAATAATTAGGGTCAAATTCTACTAATTTCTCCCAAGCTTTAATGGCAATATCTAACCGGTCTGCTCGGTAAGCAACAAAACCATAGCGAAACAAGCTTTCTGGATCATCAGTTTCGATCGTTTGATAATATTCAAGGGATTGTTCAAATTCACCTGTAGCTGCAAATGCTTCTGCTAATCTCAAATTAACATCAACCTCAGCTACAACTTGGTTTATTTCAACGATTTTTTCGAAATAAGGAATGGCCTTCACATATTCACCAAGTGAAAATGCAAGCTCCCCTAACGCAAAATCAAGTAGTGGCTCACCCGGGTCAATATTTTTTGCCTCGAGTAGCTTTTGTTCTGCTACTTCAAATAATCCTTGAGCCTGATAAAGGTCCGCGAGCTGAATCAGTGCTTGCAGATAGTCTTCATCTTCACGATTAACTTGATTTAATATATCAATGGCTTCCTCATCTTCTTCTAGATCAATGTGAATATCAACGAGCATCATTTTTAATTCAGATTCATTCGGATAGTGTTGAATTAAATTGGCAATTATTTTTTTTGCTTCTTCTAACATTCCCCATTGCATATACAATTCAGCAATTGTAAATTTCTCTTCTTCATCCGCTTGCGGTAAAAATTGCTCGAGTGCATCTATTGCTGCTTCCGTTTGATTGTTTTCCATCAATTTTATTGCTTCATGTATTTCTTGCATGTTTCTCCGTCCTTTCTAAACAAACCCTAGGTTAACATTAGTATCTTACGAAGGGAGGAAGTGACGAGGTATCGATATTTTCCGATAACTCCCTTGTACCTCTTCTTCTAACTCGATTAAATTACTTGATTTTATTACTTGTCCTTTCGAAACAGTAACAATAGGAATAGCTTTATGATATCTAAATTTAGAGTGTTCATCAATAATTGGGGATTTTTCAAACTGAAAAAGATTATAATCTGCATATCCTTGATGAAAGTATTCACCCTTGAATGGTGAAATTCCTGCCAAACGCAAGGATTCATTTGAGAGAGGAAATTCAGTGATCGGTTCGTTCAATGTATGGATCTTATAATAGTCACAAATATTTTCCCAAACTTCTATTACTTCTTTTTGTGGTTTACGAGAGGGAGCATGAGTACAAACAATCGGTATTCCTGAGAAGCTTTGAGCTGCCTCCATCCATTCCCATTTAATTTGCAGCATTTCGTCTATACTACGTGCCTCAACGATAATAAATGGGACTTTTACTCGACCGAAGTAACGGATATGCTCAGTTCTCAAGACACTAAGAGGAATTCTTGGAACTACCATGTAGTCTATAGATAGTGAAGACAATTTCTTCTTGAAGTTAATGAACGGTTGCTTGTAGTGTAAGCTATGTTTAATTGGAAATTGACTAATAAGAAGTGTGCAGCCACGATACATGTACTTTTTTCCTGTATGCTCAATATCGACTAGATCATATAATGGTTCTTCAACATCGACATAAACCTTTCCTGGTCCAATCCAAAAAGAACTCACATCCATTTCCCATGCAGATTTTTTTCTGTTGATGTTGCGAACAAACTTCTCACCTTCTACACTAACATAAGACGATCGCCACGTACCTTCGTTGTATATATAATCACTATAAAAATAATAAACCCCCATACCTATCCTCTCCTTTTGGATTTGTACAAGGTATGAAGGTTTAGCTTATTCTATTCTAATTATCTAGATATTTTTTCGAGATCTTCAAAAAACTTCGGATAAGAAACTGCGATACATGCTGGATTATTTAAGTAGATCGTATCCTTTGCTACTAAGGAAGCAATCGCAATCATCATACCAATTCGGTGATCTCCATAAGAATCAACATCTCCACCTTTAAGCTCCGTGTTTCCGGTAATAATCATGCCATCATCTGTCGCTTCAATGGTAGCACCTAAAGCTTGTAACGTATTAACTACAGTAGCAATACGGTCCGTTTCTTTAAAGCGCAATTCCTCTGCATCCCGAATTATCGTTCGACCTTTTGCTTGTGTCGCTAACAGCGCAATTAATGGAATCTCGTCAATCACTCTTGGAATAATATCGCCTTCAATTACTTGTCCTTGAAGTGCGCTTGAAGAAATAGTAATTCTACCAATTGCCTCTCCTCCAATAGACCGTTCCTCGACAACTTCCATATTCGCCCCCATTTGTTTTAGTACATCAACAATTCCAGTACGTGTAAGGTTTAATCCGACATCCTTTATTGTTAACTGACTACCTTCTGTTATAGCTGCAGCTGCTAGGAAGAACGCTGCGGATGATATATCACCAGGAACCTCAATATCAATGCCAGCAAGTTGTTGCTTTCCTTCGATACTAATATGGTTGTTTTGCTTTTCAATTTTCACACCGAATGCCTGTAGCATGTTTTCTGTATGATCTCTTGTTGTTGTTTTTTCCGCAACAGAAGTAACACCTTCAGCTAATAAGCCTGCTAGTAAAACTCCAGATTTTACTTGTGCACTTTTCACAGGCGTTTCAAAGGAAATACTAGAAAGGTGACCGCCACGTACCGATAAGGGTAAATACTTCCCGTTTTCCCTGCCGTCAATAATCGCGCCCATTTCGCGCAATGGAACAGCAACCCGGTCCATCGGTCGTTTTGTTAATGATTCATCACCAAATAATGTGAAATGGAACGGCAAGCCAGCTAGCACACCTAGAAGCAATCGCGCAGTTGTTCCGGAATTACCAAGGTTAATAGGCTCTATCGGTTCTTGTAAATTAGCTATACCTTTACTATCGATGGTAATAGTTTGGTCATTTATTTCGATAGATACACCCATTTGCTGAAATGCATGGATCGTACGCATGCAATCTTCCCCGTCTAGGAAGTTAGTAATTGTCGTTCTACCATTCGCTAACGAACCAAAAATAACAGAACGATGTGAAATCGACTTGTCACCTGGAACTTTAAGCTCACCACGCAAGCTTGCATGTGATGGATGCAACTTTTTTATTGTCATCGATATCCTCCTAGTCTGCGATCATCGTCTCGTAACCATGATCCGTTAAGATTGTTTTACTTTCTGACTGAACCTTCTTATCAGAAAAGCTTAATCGTAACACACCTGTAATACCTTCACGTATTTCGAGAATTTCAATATTGTTTATACTAATATCCTTATTTGCAAGCACTTCAATCACACGTAGAAGCGCACCGGGCTGATCGGCAATATCTACATAAAGATCATAAAAAGCAGGTATTGCACCTTTCTTCTGACTATCTAACCCATCACGGTATTCCCTTGCTTGTTCTAAGTACTGATACATAGAAAATTTATCACCTGTATCAAGCAGATTTTTTAAATTCGACATTTCTTCAACCCAGTCAGACAATAAATTGCTCATCACCTGTCTATTTTGAAAAAATATATCCTGCCACATCGATGGATTACTTGAAGCGATTCTTGTAATATCCCTGAACCCCCCTGCTGCAAGCTTAGGAATATAAGCATGTGTGGGCTGCCAGTTTTTTGCTTGGTGAACAAGTGCAGACGCAATTAAATGCGGGAAATGGGAAATAACACTAGTCATCTCGTCATGTTCCTTTGGCTCAAGTATTAGAAATTTACTTTTCGTAGTTAATAACACTTGTTTTAAAGCATCCAAATCTGTCGTAGTACACCCATGTATAGGAGTTAAAATATAAATAGCATTTTCAAATAGATGTCCTTTTGCAGCTTGAATACCTTTTTTATGAGAGCCAGCCATTGGATGGCCACCAATGAATGTTACTTGTTCTGAAGTAATTCTACTAGCAGCTTCCATAATTGATCCTTTTACAGACGACACATCAGACACAATTACGGGCTTTTTAAATTTAATTTCATTTATCTGTGCAATTAACTCTACTGTTTTTGAAACAGGAGCGGCTAGCAGGATAAAATCCGCCTGCACAGCCGCCTCTGTAAATTCATGATACGCTTCATCAATAATTCCATTCATCATACAATAATCTAGTGTTTGATCACTCACATCATAGCCGATTAAATGAAAATTACCCGACTGTTTAATATTTATCGCTAAAGAACCGCCGATTAGTCCTAAACCGGCGATCAGTACCTTTTTTGTCACCGTAGACTCTCCTCTTTAGAAGATGCTAAATAAGCTTTAATCAAAGCTTGCATTTCTTCCATATCCTGTTTATCCCCAATTGTTATTCGAACCCCGTTTGGATGCCCTAACGCTTCTCCTGACCGAACGATGAACCCTTTACTCATTAAGTATTGGAATAGCTCATCACCACTAATTGGTAATTTCACAAAAACAAAGTTTGCTTGTGAATCGTAATACGATAGTCCGATTTCATCACAAAACTGCAGAAAAGCTTGTTTGTTTTCTATATTCTTCGCTGTAATTTCTTTTAAAAATGTTTCATCCTGAATGGAAACTAATGCCGCCTTTTGTGCAAGACTTGTCGTATTAAACGGACCTCTCGTGATATTAAGTAGCTTTGTAATTGCTTTACTCGCTACACCATAACCAATCCGTAAACCTGCTAATCCGTAAGCCTTTGAGAATGTACGTAAGGTAATTAAGTTCGGGTATTTGTTCAGTGCTTGAATCGTATCAGGATAATCATCCGTTTCAATGTATTCGACGTAAGCTTCATCCATCACGACAAGTACATGTGCAGGGCACTTCTCCATAAAGCTGTTGAACTGTGCTTGATTAATTAAACAACCAGTTGGATTATTCGGAGAACAAAGCCAGATTACTTGTGTATCTTCATCAACCGCTTCTAACATACCGTCTAAATCATGGTAGCCATCTATCAGTGGGACCTCTCTAATCTCCGCACCTTCCACTAACGCATTGTGGCGATACTGCGGGAAGGTAGGCGTAGCCATAATCGTATTCGTGCCAGATTCTAAATAAGTTTGGCAAATAATTGTAACAACTTCATCAGACCCACAACCAAACACGAGTTGCTCACCGTCTACTTGTAAACGTTCTGCTAATGCACTTCTTAGCTCTGTGGCATAGCCATCCGGATAAATTTCCAGGCTAGACACTTCATCGGAAATAGTTTGTCTAACTTTTTCAGAAAAACCAAACGGATTTTCATTTGAAGCTAGTTTTACGATTCGATCTAAACCGAATTCCTTTTTTACTTCCTCGATCTGTTTACCAGGCGTATATGCCCGCATTTGATCAAAAACACGCTTCTCTTTCATTGATGTGAATCCTCCTCTAACTTAGCAGATCAGGTCTTAGTTTAATCGCTTCATTGTGATAGACATGCTGAATCGCATGCTGTGTCAACGTTGTATTTACTGTCATCATAATTCGTATACAGCGTTCTAGACTATTATTCACATCTAATTCGCGCATACACATAACAGGTACGTATTTCCAGCCTTCAATCATACGAAGAGATTTGGCTGGAAAATCTGCATCTATATCTGCAGTTGCAGAGATCATGACAGAAGCAATATCCTCCGGATGAACACTATTAAGTTCAGCCATTTCTTCTATTAACTTTTTCGTATTTTCAATAATTAATTCTGACGTATTTTCTGAAACTGTTGTTGCCCCTCTTATTCCTCGAATCATCATATCACCAGCTCACTAAAAAAGTTGTCTAACTGTTGCACCAGGAAACCATCCTCAACAAATTCCACAGTCGGTTCACCAATTTTCCGAAGTAAAACCATTTGCACCTTTTGTTGTGTTGATTTCTTATCTTTTTTCATCCTTTGTAATAAAGACTGTTGATCTAGTTGTTCAATCTGCAGCGGGTAATCATTGGTCTGCAGCCATTCGTTCAGTTGATCATACGGCAACGATATTTTGTAAAAAGACTCACTCACTCGAAGCGCGAATAACATACCAATTGCCACTGCCTCTCCATGCGTTATCTTACCATAGCCAAGCTCAGCTTCAATCGCATGTCCTAATGTATGACCAAGGTTTAAATATTTGCGGACATTGCTTTCTTTCTCGTCTTGTTCAACAATCGTAGCTTTTACGTTGATACCTTTTACAAGATGTTCTGTTAATAATTGATCAGTTAAGTTCGACATAATATTTGTATCTATCACGCTAGTAAAAAATGCTTGGTCACTAATTAAACCATGTTTAACGATTTCTGCGTAGCCAGATCTTTTCTCTTGTTCCGGAAGTGTTGTCAGCATCTCTACATCATAAATGACTGCTTGAGGTGGATAAAAACTACCTATTAAATTTTTCCCCTCAGGATGATTGATGCCCACCTTCCCTCCAACACTACTATCGTGTGCAAGTATGGAAGTAGGAACTTGGATAAAATCAATTCCTCTCATGTATGTTGACGCCACAAAACCAGCTAAATCACCAATCATGCCTCCACCAAGAGCAATAATTAAAGACTGTCGATCTAAGCCAAATTCGATTGCTTTAGTAATCAAATCAAAATAGACTGTTTGACTTTTAGATGCTTCACCAGCAGGAACAATTGTCTCAAATACCTTGTCGGGATTTTCAAAACCATTCTTTACATCAAGTAGATATAATGGAGCAACTGTACTGTCTGTAACGATTAATATGCTGCTATACTGCTTTGTCAAAAATGTACCTATATTAAGACGTAACCCAGTACCAACAGATACCTCGTATTTGTTACTACTAGTCGTAATCGAGATCGCTTGCATTAGAAGCACCTAGTTTCTTCTCGATATTGTTTTATCGCTTCCTGAAGTTTAGGAAATTGATCATGCGGAAACTGTTCCAAAATAGCTTTTGCTAATTCAAAAGCAACTACATGTTCCATTACAACTGCCGCTGCAGGTACCGCACACGAGTCCGAACGTTCAATGCTCGCATTAAAAGCTTCTTTTGAGTCGATATCGACACTTTGTAGTGGCTTATACAAGGTTGGAATTGGCTTCATTACCCCTTTTACGATAATTGGCATTCCAGTTGTCATACCGCCTTCAAAACCGCCGAGACGATTCGTCTTACGGTAGTAGCCCGTTTCTTTCTCCCAGGCAATCTCGTCATGGACCTGGCTTCCATTTTTACGAGCAGCTTCAAAGCCAATACCAAATTCGACACCTTTATATGCATTGATGCTACACACTGCTCCAGCAACTCGTCCGTCTAACTTGCGATCGTAATGAACATAAGAGCCAATACCAGCCGGCATTCCTTCCACATACACTTCTGTTACCCCGCCGATCGAATCGCCGTCTTTTTTTGCTTTATCAATCGCATCCATCATTTCTTGACCTGCGACAGGATCCAAACAACGAACAGGAGAATCCTCTGAAATCTCTTTTTTATCTGCTATGCTTAAATCTGGGCGTTCCGTTGCTTCAATACCTGCAATTTCTCTTACGTATCCAACGATGTTAATTCCTAACTGTGCCAACAATGTTTTCGCAACAGCTCCTGCAGCTACTCGTGCTGCTGTCTCTCTTGCAGAAGAACGTTCTAATACATTACGAATGTCACGATGACCATATTTCATAGCACCGTTCAAATCCGCATGACCTGGACGCGGTCTTGTTACCGTTCTTCTAATTTTTTGGTCTACAGGTACGGGATCTTCTCCCATAACATCAATCCAATGTTTGAAATCATCATTATGTATTACCATTGCAATAGGTGAACCAAGCGTATAACCATGCCTTACGCCTCCGACAATATCGACTAAATCCTTCTCTATTTGCATTCGCTTGCCACGACCGTGACCTTTTTGTCTTCTTAATAAAGAATCATTTATATTATCTTGCGTTAACGGCATTAAAGCGGGAAGTCCTTCTATAATAGTAGTTAATTGTTTCCCATGAGATTCTCCTGCAGTTAAATAGCGCATGTAATTTCCCCCCGTAAAGTTGTGATTTTGGTGTAATTTTGTATAACTATACCATACCTTATAGTTCCTGTGTGCAACAATGCTTTAAAAAAAGCGATAAATTCACACTTTTCTAAAAACATAAGAGCTAGGTAGTTTCTTTCAGTAATAATTCATGGTTTTAAAAAGCGGCCAAATATGTCTGTTAATCTCTTTTGGTTGAAAAAAGCTGCCCCAGTCGAATGAATACTCTGATGGGGCAGCTTTACTATGCATGTTTTTTTAGATCCAAGCGCTATTATCTTTTGTATACTCGACTAACTCTTCTTCCTTAAAGAATAACTTAATCTCACGTTCAGCACTTTCCAATGAATCGGAACCATGGATAATGTTTTTTGTTACCGATACACCGTAATCACCGCGGATTGTACCTGGCAAAGCTTCTTGCGGGTTTGTTTTCCCCATAAGTACACGAGCAGCAGCAATGACATTCTCACCTTCCCAAACCATAGCAAATACAGGTCCAGCAGTTATAAAATCTAACAACGTTGGAAAGAAAGGCTTTTCAACATGCTCTGCATAGTGCGTTTTTGCTAAATCTTCTGTAATCATCATTAGTTTAGCACCCGCAAGCTTGTATCCTTTATTTTCTAATCTTGAAACGATATCACCTATGTAATTTCTCTGCACACCATCTGGCTTAACCATTAAAAATGTTTTTTCCATCATCGACACCTCTTCTATTATCAGTTATGTAAGCGTTATTCATGAAGTCGATTAAATTTTAGCAAAGATTAGTAAAAATGACAATCGTTTATGTTTTTCGTTTCCCTATGTATAGCGCTATATCACGCAACGTTTTTTTTGCCTTACCAGCAGGCAATACTTGCAATGATTCATAAGCTTTCGTTAAATAACGTTCACTCACCTTATAAGAACGCTCAATAGCACCAGAGCTCTTTATATAATCAATAAAAGGACGAATTGACTCAGGTGTTAATTGATCTGGTTGATGTAACGCTTCTTTTAATTTGGCTGAAAATTGTTTATCTTCCATCGCGAATAAAACCGGTAATGTAATGTTACCTTGAAGCAAGTCACTTCCAGCTGGCTTACCGAGGGCTGCTTCTGTAGAAGTGAAATCTAATATATCATCGATGATTTGATAAGACATGCCCACATAATAACCATATCGATAAAGTGCTCTTTCATGCGCGAGTGATACACCTGAAGCAATTGCACCTAATCTACAGCTTGAAGAAATTAGCAAAGCAGTTTTTCGTTTAATTCTTCGCAAGTAATCTCGCAAATTTTGATCCATTTGATATTTGTCCTGAATTTGTTCTACTTCACCAACACACAATTGCACAATTGTTTCCGCTAAGATTCGGTGAGCTTTGGGATCATCTAAAGTTGATAAATATTCCAACGAACGGGCAAATATATAATCGCCAGTATACATCGCTATTCGATTGTCCCACTTCGCCTTAACTGTTGGCTCACCTCTGCGCAATTCCGCCTCATCAATAACATCATCATGAACTAATGAAGCCATATGAATTAACTCTAAGCTAACCGCAACAGTTTTCATTCTGTCGAAATCATAGTTGCCAAACATGCCAGAAACTAGAACAAACACTGGCCTAAGCCTTTTGCCTCCAGCTTGTAACAATTGGATGGAAGCATCACGTAATACAGGATGCTTTGCATGAATCGTTTGATTCAGTACGCGTTCAATTTCATCTAAATCTTGTTTTAAATAAGAATAGGTCATCGCCAGTTTCATGTAAGTCACCTTTACAAAATTATCGTGGCTTTTCTCCCAAATGCATCGCTGCTACACCACCTGTATAGCTTTTAACGGTTACATTGGTTAGCCCAACAGATTCAAACATCTGCTTTAGCTCTTGCTTTCCTGGAAAATCTTTTGCTGATTCATATAGCCATGCATACTCTTTATAGCTTTTAGCAAACATTTTGCCAAAAAACGGCATAATGTATCTGAAATATAAATAATACAGCTGACGAAATCCAAATAAAGTCGGCTGTGAGGTTTCTAAACAAACAACCTTTCCACCTGGCTTCACGACACGTTTCATTTCCTGAAGCACTTGCATGTAATCAGGAACATTTCTTAATCCAAAACCAATTGTTACATAATCAAACATATTGTCCTCAAAAGGAAGCTCCATCGCATTTCCATGCACAAATTCTAACTGGTCAATTTTCAATTCTTGCTTTTTTTGTTCACCAATAGAAAGCATGTTTTTGCTGAAATCTAATCCGATTACCTTACCAGTTTCACCGACAGCTTCTGAAAGAGCAAGGGACCAATCACCAGTTCCACAACAAACATCAAGAGTAGAATCTCCCTCGATTACTTTCATATACTTCATAACACTCTTACGCCATGCCTTATGTCTTTGGAAGGAAATTACGGAGTTCATAAAATCATATCTGTTATATATTTTTTCAAATACATGATGTACGCGTTGTTCTTTTGATCCTTGCTCCATGTTGTTAACCTTCTTCCGTTACCATCTTCCGTTTATTAAAATAAACAGGCAGTCTATTAATAATATAAGTTCTGAGCATGTTAAATGATTCTGGTAGTTGCGACACAGATTCATTTACTTTCGCAGCATACCGTTGGATACATTGGTCAATTGTTTGTATAAACTGTTTGTCGCTCAATTGAAGTGCCGGTCCTTGTGTCAAAAGTTCAACAAAAGGTGACGTATGTGTTTCATTAAAACTATTCTTTTCCCGAATTAGTCTCGTTAAAAGCAACCAGTTCTTAGCAAATTCGATTATAACTGGTTTGTTTATATGTTCTGAAATGCGTTGAATCAGTAGTGAGTCCACCTGATTCCAGGCATCAAAAAATGCTTCGGGACTTTCAAATTCTTTATAGTAAATATGCATTTTATATTCATTGATTTCTTTAATTGCTGAAGCCAGTGTTCGAATCATCGAGATATCTTCAAGCTTTGAAAGCAAATGGTAATATAGTCCACTGTAATAATCACCAGCAAGAACAGTAAGCTGACGTGTCTTTCTTTTATCATCACTTTCCTCTGCGGCATCGCTCATCGTTACTAAATCGTGTGTGTCTAATGCGATCTGCACTAGCATTGTTGTAATAATATAATTTTTTTGTTTATGTATCGATACGTTTGTATGTTGAATGATAGCAGATAATAGAAATAACTTATCTTCGTCGATGACGGGCTTTTTGATAAATTTTTCGATATAAGAATGCTTCATATGGTTTTCAATGGATTGTTTTAGGTTTTCTATCGTTAAATCAGTTGTTGTCACATTCATCACCCAAGCCCTTCTCGCATCTCACCCGAATATAATTAAACAATATTATAGCATACTTTTATTCACGTCGTCCTATCATACGTTTATAAGTTATTCTCCACAGCTTAATCAGAGACATATAACACAATACTACAACGAAAACAGAAGTTTTGAAAGTAAAGCGGTAATATTTTTATCCATAAAAAAAGGATGCGTTTAGAACGCATCCTTTTTTACAAGCCCGTATGTAAAATTATTTTACAGTATCTTTAAGGGCCTTACCTGGTTTAAATGCCGGTACTTTGCTTGCAGGGATTTCAATTTCATCACCTGTTTGTGGATTACGTCCTTTACGAGCAGCACGTTCACGTACTTCAAAGTTACCGAAACCAATTAACTGTACTTTATCACCATTTTTAAGTGAATCCATGATAGATTCAAAAACTGCATCTACAGCTTTTGTCGCATCTTTTTTAGATAGTTCGCTTTTTTCAGCTACTGAATTAATTAGGTCAGTTTTATTCATGATATTCACCTCCTCCCGAATCTTCACCTGTATTCGAACAATATGGATATATTTCCATTTGTTCACCATTTTTCTAGATTTTATACATCCTGCCATCAAATTTTAAGATGACAAGGCTTATAATATACGAGTTCTTTCGGGAATTCAACAAAAAACAACAAGATTATTAAATTTTTGTTGAAATTACCGATTGAGATCGCCGCTCAATTTAACTGCATGTTATCATAATTGGAAATCTTATGCAAGAGGTTACAACTATTGATATTACAGGGTTTGCTGTGGATTTACATGATTTTTTGTATTTTCCCAAAAGGCTTGTTTTCGTAAATAATGCTGTAATTGCGTAAAAATGCTAAACTCCGTCGTAACGTAGTGCCCGTGATTTCCGCTCCAGGCAGTCGCCTTTCGCTAGTTTAAAGCGTTTTTCTTTAAACAGGCACGGCTTCAGCTAACTCAGAAGCAAATGTTTTCGGTGGGCCGAGTATTCGCAGGCCCAAAGTGCGCTTCTCTAGTGGATCTTCAGCTAGTGCTGTCCCGCAGGACTTTGAATTAACTTCCCCGAGTTACACCGCACGAAGAAAATGCGGTTTTCATTTTCGAGGATCGACTGCCTTGAACTCCAATCACCCAACGTAAGGAGAAATCCCGTTAGCAGCGGAGGAAATCCACTTATACTCCTGAGGCCCGGCAAGGGTCATGCAGGCGTTGTCCGACAAGGACGATTTTAACCTGTAGTCTATAAAGAACTGCGTAAGTGATAACCCGCGCAACGCGAACGCGCGAGGAGGCTCACTAGCCCCCCTATGGTGCGCGAAGTGGATTTCCGGAGCGGCGCAAGCACTCTCCAAACTACGACGGATATTAGTTCAATTATGAATCAAAAATATTACAAACATTACGAAAAACATTTTTATTAAAAAGAAAAATAGCGGCCGATAATCAGCCGCTAAAGAATAATTGCTATTAAGCCCCCAGAGCCCTCGTTAATAATTCGCTCTAAGGTTTCTTTTAATTTATATCTTGCATTTTCTGGCATTAAAGACAATTTAGCTTGAATGCCTTCTCGTACAATGGAACTTAACGACCTACCAAAGATGTCCGATTCCCAAATTGACAATGGATCTTCTTCAAAATCCTGCATTAAATATCGAACTAATTCTTCACTTTGTTTCTCTGTGCCAATTATCGGTGCAAATTCTGATTCGACCTCTACCTTTACCATATGAATCGAAGGCGCAACAGCTTTCAACCTAACCCCAAAGCGAGAGCCTTGACGAATGATTTCAGGTTCATCTAGTTTCATATCCTCTAGTGTAGGCGCAGCGATTCCATATCCCGTTTGCTTTACCATCTGGAGTGCATCTGCAACTTGATCGTATTCGCGTTTGGCATTAGCAAAATCTTGCATCAGCTGTAAAAGGTGATCTTTTCCTCTTATTTCTTCACCAACAATTTCTTTTAACACTTGGTCGTATAAATAATCAGGGGCTTGAAGGTCAATCTCAGCTACACCTTCACCCATTTCCATGCCTGATAATTTAGCTTCTTCGATATAATCATAGGCACTAAAATTACCTACTACTCGATCCACATCACGAAGTCGTTTAATATCCTTCACTGTTTCTTGAATCGATAATTGATAATTTTCTTTTAACCAATGCTGATCATTTAAAACCATTACCCAGCTTGGCAAATTCACGTTCACTTCTAGTACCGGGAACTCATATAATGCCTCTCGTAGCACGTTATACACATCGTGCTCTGTCATGTTTTCTACACTCATTGCGATAACCGGAATGTCATGTTCTTCGGCTAACTCTTGGCGCAATAGTTCCGTATCCTGATGGTATGGTTTTACGGAGTTAACGACCATCACAAATGGTTTGCCAACTTCTTTAAGCTCTTCGATAACACGAGCCTCAGCATCTAGATAATCTGCTCGCGGAATATCACCAAATGATCCATCTGTCGTTACGACAACGCCTAATGTTGAATGTTCTTGAATTACTTTTCTCGTACCAATTTCAGCTGCATCATGGAATGGAATTGGCTCCTCATACCACGGTGTGTTAATCATCCTTGGGCCATTTTCATCCTCGAAACCTTGTGCACCCTTGACTGTATATCCAACACAGTCAACCAAACGAACATTAACATCCAATCCATCGTCCACTTTTAGAGAAACTGCTTTGTTTGGGATAAACTTGGGTTCAGTTGTCATAATCGTTCTTCCAGCTGCACTTTGTGGTAATTCATCCTGTGCTCTTGCTCTTTCTGCCTCATCTTCAATGTTAGGCAACACCACTAAATCCATAAATTTTTTAATGAAAGTTGATTTACCCGTGCGTACAGCCCCAACTACACCAAGATAAATATCCCCATTGGTCCGTTTCGAGATATCCTTAAAAATATCAACTCTTTCCAAATGATCCCCTCCCGATCTACTTCGCCATAAACTTACGAATCCTTAACAATAAGAGTCTATGACGTTGTCCTACTAGATTATGACTTGTTTATTTGAAAACATAAAAAAAACTGTGATTTCCGATTACTTTGCCACCTTATGCTTTCGAATATTTCTCACGTTCGTACTAGTGTTGCTAATGCATAAATATTCAAGATGCATTGTGTGCATTAAAAAAACCCTTGCCACATTATATGCGGCAAGGGTACTATTATTCCTTTGATTATTTATCTTACTGCAGTGTCATCAATTAGGAAATGCGGTTCACCATCAATAACTGTATACGGCAGAGAATATGCAGGCGCAAATGGATAATGATCCGTTAATAAGTAACGTATATCATCGCCTTTTTCATAATTATGCTCATAAGTTTGTAATGCGTCATAGAGATCTGATCGATAATCAATCTGAACTTGTCCATTTGTATCCATTACAATCGGTAAATTTATACCTGAATATGGGCTTACGACATATGGATCATGGTCTAGTCCAATTTTTTCATAATTAATCTTATACATACCGTCCTCTACTTCCTCACCGAAAGGTGGGTAAGAATGTTCTGAGCGATATAGATTGATACTTGTTTGCAGACTTCTAATCTGCTCCGCTAGTCGTAAATCAATTACTTTTACAGTTGGATTATCTTCAGGTGTAATTATTACATATTGATATACACCACCGTTTTCAAAAGCCGTTCCTGGTGTGCTGTCTAGCAATCCTTGCTCTTTCAATTTTGTGAATTCAATCAGGTATTTTTGGAATATTGGTGTATCCATATCTTTCGTTCTTATCGGCAATAAACCGTTGTTGTTTTCTGCATACTGACTAATTGCACGTTGAACCATTTCCAACTGAATTTCATTTGGTACTTGATTTTTAGATAATTGTCCACTAGGATACATACAACCACTTAACAGAAGTGCGATTATGACTAATGGAAACAAGATAACACGCTTCATAAGTTCCTCCTATGCTGCCGGATTGAACACGATGTAAAAAATAATCAGTCCACCAACAATTAAAAATATATAAGCTAGCATTGCTGTAATCATAGAGAAAAAACCTTTTAATTTATTTCTACTAAGTAAGATTAAGCCGATGGCAAGTATTAAAAAAATTATTCCAGCAAATGATATGTACATATTCAACATTGCCTCTGACATAGGATCACTCCTTCTATTTTTCTTATTTTGCTTCAAATATTATAACATAAATAAATAGACATGCAGGAAGAATAGCCTCATAAGCATTGTGACGCATGATTAATTAATATAGACTAAGTTTATACTAGCGTCCTTTATTCACCGTAAATAAGGGTATGTAGTACGGTTTCAGCATGCATCGCTGACAGAGTCACGGATTAACATACCTTTTAACACACCATATATCGCGCGAAAAAAAATAACCGAGATAGAAGGGGCACTCTATCCCGGCGTGACTAAATAATACCCAAAGCAACCCTAAAATGAATGCTTGTGCGATTTATATTATGCGAGCAAATTCTAGTTTGCATCCTCATATGCCCAGTTCTGGTTATTTTTTAAATAATTGACTCAATGTATTCATATCTTTAGGCATTTTACTGTTAGTAATGGATTTCACAAGTTTGTCTTCTTTTTCCTTTGACATTGGCTTATTTGCCATTTTGGATAATTGCTTTACTAATCTTCGCACTGTTTTCTCGTCAGAAAAATCAGCGTTTTGAACGGAATTAGCTACTTTTAAAATTTCATCTGGTTTAATTCCTGAATTTTTATTAATATGATCAAACATGTTCTTTTGAAAGTCGCTCACGTACACTCCTCCTTGCATTAATCATTCAGAATAGCATATGCAAAGAGTGCGTGACGTGTTAATTAGAATAACGATTTGTTAGAATGTTCGATAAATCTTCCATCTCATGGCGGCGATGACGAGTCATTAACTGGTCAACAACGTCCTTTGGTTTTGCTTGTTTAAATAATATTTGATAAATTCCATAAGTGATTGGCATCTCAATCCCTTGTTTTTCAGCGAATTCATAAGCCGCTTTTGTCGTACGCACTCCTTCAACGACCATGCCCATTTGCTTTAAGACCTCGTCTAGCTGCTTCCCCTTACCTAATAAATTGCCGGCTCGCCAGTTTCTACTATGCACGCTCGTACACGTAACAATTAAGTCACCTACACCTGACAATCCGATAAATGTTAACGGATTTGCACCCATAGAGGTGCCTAGACGAGCAATTTCTGCTAGTCCGCGTGTCATTAATGCTGCTTTTGCATTATCTCCATAGCCAAGACCATCAGAAATGCCTGCACCTAATGCAATTATATTTTTCAGCGCACCACCGAGTTCCACACCGACCATATCTAGGCTTGTGTATACTCGGAAATTCTCATTAATAAATAAATCCTGAACATATTCCGCTTCTTTCATGTCATTTGAAGAAGCGGTAACGGTTGTCGGTTGCCTGTCACTAACTTCTTCCGCATGACTCGGCCCCGACAGAATGACAACTTCTTTATACAAGTGACGCGGCATTTCTTCTTCTATCATTTCTGAAACCCGCTTTAATGTACCTGGTTCGATCCCCTTTGTTCCATGTGCTAATGTTACAGGATCATCGAGCACCGTACTTAATTGACGGCATACATCTCGTATTGCTTTTGTTGGAACTACAAGGAGGACGCTCGTAACGTCTTGTACTGCCTTATCTAGCTCGTAATAAGCAGTAATAGTTGTAGGAATCGTGATGCCCGCGAGATACTTACTGTTTTGACGTGTTTCATTTATTTCATCTGCCTGATTTTTTTTATGTGTCCATAAGCGAACATCATGGCCATTTTCCGCCAATACTAACGCTAAAGCCGTTCCCCAGCTTCCCGCTCCTAATACAGCTATCTTTTCCAAGCTACTTCCCCCCTATTGCCTTCTCCTAGCAAAGATTTTAATTGGCGTTCCTTCAAAACCAAATGCTTCTCTGATTTTATTTTCTAAGAAACGCTCATACGAAAAGTGCATTAGCTCTGGATCGTTTACAAATACAACAAAGCCGGGCGGTTTTACAGAGACTTGTGTCGTATAAAGAATTTTAAGTCTTTGCCCTTTGACAGTCGGTGTCGGATTCACCGCTAATGCATCCATGATCACATCATTTAATACATTCGTTTCGACTCGCTTCGAGTGATTTTCACTAGCCAAGATAATTTTAGGTACCAACGTATGTATACGCTTTTTCGTTTTTGCAGATAAAAACACAATTGGTGCATAATCCAAAAATTGAAAATGTGCTCGTACTTTATCTTCAAAAGCTTTCATCGCTTTTTCATCCGATTCAACCGTATCCCATTTGTTTACGACAATTACAACAGCCTTACCTGCTTGGTGCGCATAGCCCGCTATCTTTTTATCTTGTTCGATAATACCTTCTTCCGCATCAATTAACGTAAGTACAACATCGGACCGCTCAATCGCTTTTAAGGCACGTAAAATACTATACTTTTCTGTCGATTCGTAAATTTTTCCTCGCTTACGCATCCCAGCTGTGTCAATAATAACGAAATCACGATCTTCTTTCATAAATGGTGTATCCACAGCATCTCTCGTTGTACCTGCAATATCAGAAACAATAACTCGATCCTGGTTAAGCAAGGCATTAACTAATGAAGACTTACCAACATTCGGTCGACCAATTAAACTAAAGTAAATCGTATCTTCATCCGGTTCTTGTTGTTCCATCTCCGGGAAATGCTTAATAACGGCATCTAATAAATCGCCCAAACCTAAACCATGGGTTCCAGAAATAGGGTACGGTTCCCCGAATCCTAATGAATAAAATTCATAAATCTGATCCCGCATTTCTGGGTTGTCCACTTTATTTACACCAAGCACAATCGGTTTATTAGAGCGGAATAACAATTTAGCAACTTCTTCATCTGCTGCCGTTATGCCTTCTCTTCCATTCACCATAAAAATGATTACATCAGCTTCATTTATGGCAACTTCTGCTTGTTCGCGCATTTGCACGAGTAACGGCTCATCACCAAGTTCAATTCCACCTGTATCAATCAAGTTGAAATCAGTTGTCAGCCATTCTGCGCTTGAATAAATTCGATCACGTGTAACTCCAGGAATATCTTCAACTATTGATATTCGCTCTCCAACAATTCTATTAAAAATAGTTGATTTTCCAACATTTGGTCTACCTACAATTGCAACTACAGATTTACGCATGAAAGGTACATCCTTTCTTATATTTCACAAAGATATTTAACTTTACTATTTTAGCAAAATAGGAAATGATAAACAAATCATTTTTTGGAAGTACAGGGATTTATTTCAGTTCATGTCTGTTAATGCTTAACAATAATGTACATATCGTCGCTTAGCGCATGACTTATGCCATCTAAAATTGCTTCTAAATTTGCCGCTACATTATTCATTTCTTCTTTCGTGTCACAAAGGAATATAGGAGCTCCACCTGCTATTTTCTTTTCGTTTGTCGTAATCACAGACAGTACCGCTTTTTCAATATTCATTATTATTTGCCCTCCTTCTTGGATGCTTTTGATTCAGAAGGAATTCGTATTGCATTTTCTAATACTGGCACTGCACCAATAACTTTTACTGCCTTTTCAATATCTTTATCTTGGGGAAGAATGAACACACCAATTCTGCCATCGTCTAAATCGCGTTTGATCAACGGTACTAGTGCTGGTGTACCAGAATCACGGAATACCCCCATCGTTACCGATACATCATGCAGAATCGCCTGTCTCTGCCCTAGATTTGCGATCGTAGAACGAACATCAAAATTTTTAGGAGTAAGAATAAATCCCATCCCATATCTCAAAATCTCTGCTTGACGATCCGGAAGACCAATGTTCATAATGTATATATTGTCGACATATAAGCCAGCCCCATCAAAATGTAACTCATTATATTGAATATCGACAATATCTTTTAACGTTGAGCCACTCATCAATTTTTTAATAAGAAAAAAACAACCAATGGCGGCAACAATCGCAAGTCCAGCGTTCCAAACCAAATAACTAAGTGTAACAATAAAAGAAGTGAATATGACTAAATAATTGCGCCCTTCAAAGGCAACAGCAATCCCTTCTATATAGGTTTTGCCTCTAGGCACTAGTTCATAATCATCAAGCTCTGACAATGTATTTCGTTCCATATTTCTAACTTCCCTAAATTGAGAAGCGGCAATCGTTAAAAAAGTTACAGCCGTAAATTCTTTTTCCATTATAGCCGGGACCGCCACTGCTCCCAAACCTGCTGCGATAAACCCTAGGGACATATGTATAATCTTACCATGCAAATAGGTTGGATATTGCCTATAATCCGTCCGCAGCATAACCATACGTCCAATTGTTCCTAAGACCACACCAAATAGTATAGGGAATGTATATTCATTCATGGATTCACTCCTTTTTTCTGTTTTTCTACGATTTGAATTAATAGATCCATCCTTAACTTTATTTCTTTGAGGATAAAAGTGATGCTAAGAAAGCCTAATCCTACAAATAGCGTATCAAAAAAGGCCATATCACCAATCACTTCTTGAAACCCATAGCTCTGCAGAATGAAACTGTGCAACACTTCACCAGTTGTCGTTCCCATACACCAAATAACAACTCTCTCATGATTAGAACTCGACAATACCCATAGTGCCACCAATCCAACAAGAGGCAAAATCAATTCTCTCGATGCAATCATCCATACAGGTGTAATTTGTTCCCAAAACAGAATTCCTATGTATCCAAAAACAATACACAAGCATCGAAATATTGATAGAAACCAATCCGATTGTTTTGCTAGTGCAATAATTGTCCAAATAAAAATAATGGCGATTGATACATTCACTTTAACCCCATTAAAATCTAAAACAAGTTGTGAACTTAGTATCGTTATTAATATTCCTGCAGCTAAAAATGTTCTTTTAAAACTTTTTCTCATTAAAAATGTAGTAATTACCCACAGCATCCATGCAATCCAATAGAATAATATACCTGTCATAACACCACCTACCCTTAGCATTATGTCTTTTCACGTAACGCTCTAAACATTAGAAACTGCTTGATATGAAAATTGTATGGCTGTAATGCGACGGTGGTAATTCCAGGATGGTGGTATAAGGTTGATGAGTAGTTTGTGGAAACGAGTGCCCAGGGAGAAATAGGCTTTGCGGTCAAAAGTGTGACATAAGAGGCACAATTAGAATTGTGCGACCTCCAGCGCACTTATTTGACTGACATTGTTGTTTCTGTGGGCTGATATTGATAAATAAGGGTGTGGTATTATTAAAACTTGAATTTCATGCGAAATAAGAGGATATGAGACCGCTAGACGAAAACTATATAATCTGAGGATAAATACGCCACTTCGTCGTGAAAGGAACATCCTTGAGACCTCGCAGAAAGCGTTCTTTGTGGTAAGGAGAGGCTGATGCTTGCCATCAAAAGGGCTAGTTTTCATTAGTAGCGGTTAGGACACTATTAAGCATAACTTTGAATTCCTAAACAAAATTTACAAAAAAACCAAAAAACTGGTAGATAAATTTGGTATCCACCAGTTTTCTATGATTAATTTATTTTATTTATACTTGTCTAGTTTGTTACCAATCATATCACCTAATTGGAACCCTGAATGATCATCTTCTTTTTCATATTGCTTTAAGTCTGCTTTATGCTGTTCAAGCTCAAGCTCTTTAATACTTAATGAAATACGTTTCTCAGAATTGTCCACATCAAGTACCTTGACTTGAACAGTTTGACCTTCTTTTAGTACTTCTTGTGGTGTGCCGATATGCTCATTCGAAATTTGAGAAATATGAACTAATCCTTCAACACCAGGTAATACTTCTACAAACGCTCCAAAATTAACTAGACGTTTAACAGTACCATCTAACACGTTACCAACTTGGACACGCTCTTCGATATTATCCCAAGGTCCAGGCTGTGTTTCTTTTAATGATAGGGAGATACGCTCATTGTCACGATCGACAGATAATACCTTCACCTTAATTACTTGACCTTCTTCCACTACATCAGAAGCTTTTTCTACGTGGTCATGTGATAGTTGTGAAATGTGGACCAAACCATCAATCCCACCAATATCGACAAACACACCAAAGTTAGTTATACGTTGCACAGTACCGTCAAGTACGCTACCAGCTTCAATATTACCTAATACTTCCTGCTTTTTAGAAGCTTCTTCCGCTTCTGCTACTGCACGGTGTGAAAGGATTACTCGGTTTTGTGTGCGGTCTAGCTCAACAACTTTTAATGAAAGGTTTTTACCTTTATAGTCGTCAAAACTTTCAACATAATAGCTTTCCACTAAAGAAGCTGGAATGAAGCCACGAAGACCAACATCAACAACCAGTCCGCCTTTAACAACATCCTTCACTTCTGCTTCAAAGATAACCTCGTTATTGAATTTTTCTTCCAGATCATCCCATGCTTTGTCCGCATCAACGGCACGTTTAGACAAAATAACCTCGTCATCCTCTGCCTTTTTAACTTTTAACGTAAGCTCATCACCTTCACTTACAGCGTCAGAACATGTATCTATATGGAGACTAGATAATTCACTAATAGGAATGATGCCCTCTACTTTGTACCCGATATCAACAAGCACTTGCTTGTCTTCTACTTTCACTACTTTACCTGATACAGTGTCCCCAACCTCATACGCTTTAACTTCTGGAATTTCGTTATTCAATTCATCCATGAAAAAATCCTCCTTCGATTTCCAACAACTAACTTATTATCCTTTTTTCTAACTTCTAACATTTCAGTCTTTTTGTCAAGTAATAGGTAGTACTATTGTTGTTTTTCTATAAGAATTTTTATTTCATTCATGATTGCATCTGTTACTTCTTTAGCAGAAGCTTTATTCTCTCGATAAGCCTGCATATCCATTGGCTTTCCATAAACAATTTTTAATGGTTGAAATAATTTATACGGCCCAATGATAGCACAAGGTACAATGTATGCCTCTGAACGTACTGCAAAAAAACCAGCACCAGCTAACCCTTCACCTAATTGACCTGATTTACTACGTGTGCCTTCAGGAAATAAACCTAAAGTATTACCTTCTTTTAATATTCCTAACGCCTGCCTGAGCGCATTACGATCCTTCATTCCACGTTTGATTGGAAATGCATGAAGTTTAATCAGCAAAGCCCTTAACCATTTCTTACTAAATAATTCTTCCTTGGCCATAAAAAATATATCACGCGAGGCTGTAACGCCAACGAGCGGTGGATCAAAATTTGAAATGTGATTAGAACAAATAATAACAGGACCTTGCTTCGGAATATTTTCTATGCCAACAACTTTAACTCGATATAATACCCTTAAAAGTATACCAACGACAAATTTAGCAAACTTATATAAACTCATTCACTTCGCTCTCCCATTCGTTGATCAGCGATTTTGAGAATTTGTTCGACGACTTCATTAATTGAAAGAGATGTTGTATCTACTTCAACAGCATCCTCCGCTTTTACTAAAGGAGATGCCTCTCTTTCAGAATCAATTTGATCACGTGTCGCAATTTCTTTCTCTAATCCCTTAAGGTCTGATGGAAAACCATTTTCTAAGTTTTCTTTGTGTCTTCGAAGGGCTCGTTCCCCAACAGATGCAATTAAAAATATTTTCACTTCCGCATCGGGAATGACATGTGTCCCTATGTCCCTTCCATCCATTACTACTCCTCGCTTCGCAGCAAGTTGGTGCTGCCTTTTTACCATTTCTTCTCGTACAAGCGGATGCTTCGCAACGTGGGAAACATAATTATTAACCTGTTGGTTACGAATATCTCTTGTGACATCTTCGTTATCCAGCAGGACGTTTTGTCCATCCTCCGCTTGTTCTAGTTCAATAGTGGTGTCTAATAGCAACTGTTGGAGACCATGTTCATCTTCAAAATCGATTTCGTTGTTGATTGCTTTATACGTTATTGCGCGATACATCGCCCCTGTATCTATATATATGTATGACAGTCGACTAGCCACTTTTTTCGCAACCGTGCTTTTCCCCGCAGCGGCCGGGCCATCGATTGCAATAGCTATTTTTTTTGCTTCCAAAACCTTCATTCCTCTCCATAATCACCTTAAGCCTAACCTAAATAATAACCCCTTATTACATTATCATAGGTATCATTAAAATGATAACACATTATCCAAAACATGGTCTAACGTTTTTAAAATATTATCATCGCCTTCCTCAAAAACTCCTAAATATTCATATATTGGATTTAGATAAACATGAACATCGGTTTGTTGAATGAGTAATTGCGTCAAAATTAATAACACACCATGGATGAACAGTAGCGATAACAGCCATCTTTCAATTCGTTTCATTTCATCCCTCTTTTTTTGGTAAATATTGTGTGCTGTTTCATTGAAATTATACAAAACTATTTTGTTTTTAAAGATTTGCTGGATAGTGTCTGGAATTTAATATTCAGTAATTTGAGAGTTGTGGGTAAATCAGAAGAATGGATGAAGACAGGTGCTCTAGAAAATTCTGCTAGGAGGGCCGGTTAATCGGCATTAGTGTGAGTAGTGACAGATACAATTTGGCTTCTTCTTAGTAATTGTCGCTTGTGATTATTGTATCTGCAATCCTGATATTATATTGTAGAGTCGCTGCATATCGATTCCTTACTCACAGAATTTTTGCAGACATACAAGCCCTTATTGCACAAAAAATTCCGGTTATAATGAAAAAATGCCACCGTCGCCCTTATTTGCGTAAATAAGCACACAGCACAATGATTTTAATTAAATAGGCTTACTGGTATCCGCACAATTTAAATGACACTCCATTTGTCACAGATAAGATTTCTCGCGACCGTGTTACACCACCACATCCCCTCCTTTACCAACTAAAAAAGGAAGGGAATCCTAGTCCCTTCCTTCTCAAATTAAGCGTCGTTTTTAAATCTTTGTTCGGCGACTTTCAACTTTTCAACTTGCACTTCTATACCTGTAGCTGCATCAATAAAGATTCGGTACGTGTCATCACCTAATGTTCCTAGGAAGGTGTACGTTAGCACTTCATCCCCTAAATCATTCTCGATGACCGCTAGATACTGATCCTGAATTTCAACATTCGGATTAACCTTATCCTTCGCTTCCTCTAAGCTAAGTTCTGGATCAGGTAATTTACGTTCCTCGTGATTTCGGTAGTAATCTTTAGCTGAAAAACCGAGCACCGATCCATCATCGAGTGCAACCTTCATTTGAATTGCATCCGGATAGATCATCACATCATCTTGATTATATATAAAGTTAAACACACCAACATTGTCGTATTGATTGCTTTGGAACAGCTCCATATTGTCAAAATCATGGTCAGTTAAGTATTTTTTGGCTGCTTCTACCGCTTCATTTAAACTAAGCTTTTGCTCTCCCACTTCTCGATTAACGATCTGTGACAACAAATGACCACCCTTTACCGACATATCCAAATAGCCATGCTTATCATCGTTGTTGAAGGATGCACTATATACAGCAACTTCGGCACCCTCGCCAGATTTTGCAATCGTGATATCGATGTTTTCTTCTAGATCAAACATCTCTTTTGCCAACTTTGTAGCTTCTTCTTCACTTACTTCTTCTCCATTAATAAACTGATACGGATGGTTTTCTCTTGATGTACCAGTTAGACTCGGACCAAAATTAGCCTCCGAAAAGCCTGCTACCGTTTCTTCAACCGTCTGAAAACCATCTATAATCGTGTTATCTGCTTGTGTATCATTATTAACTAACGCAAGTTGTACATCCATCCAGCGCAAGTTATTCTCGAGTACTAAATGCTGTACTTTTCGAAGCTCTTGTTCAATACTAGCCGATTGTTTGTACAGTTCTTTTAAAGTGGTAAGCTCTTCCTCTGATAGAGGCTCACTACCCAAATCACGAACAGCTGTCCGGTAGCTAAATTCTCCAATATTTGATAAAAATTCCTCCGTTTTATTAAACGGAAGTAAAGCAAGTGGCAACTGGCCAACATCGGTATGTGCCTCAGATGTTAGGCGCCAAATCTCCGCTAATTGTGGAGATAGCCGCTCTCTCGTATTCATTGCGAGTGTTGTCCCAATCTTATCGTGCAACAGGTCCATATGGTATGCTAAATCATGAAAAGAACTTTGATAATTATTTTCCGCTTGAATCAAAATTGCATTCTTCTCTTGATGCTCCTGGTACCCCCATATCCCTGTCGCGATTACCCCAATAGCTAACACAACGATCGTGATCCACCTTATCATGTTTTTCCACCTTTCTTACATACAGAATATATGTTCACCAATCCGCTTTATTTGTGGTCGAGACCATATCCAGCTCGATGTTGCTGTGTTTGGATTAAAATAATAAATCGCATCTCCTGTAGGATCCCAGCCATTAATTGCATCTAATACGGCTTGTTTAGCTTCTTCGTTAGGCGTTAGCCAAATTTGTCCATCCGCAACTGCTGTGAATGCTCTTGGTTCAAATATCACACCTGATATTGTATTAGGGAATGACGGACTTTCTACACGGTTTAAAATCACGGCTGCTACAGCAACCATCCCTTCGTATGGTTCACCACGTGATTCCCCATAAACGGCATTTGCCATCAACTGAATATCATTTTGAGAATAACCACTCGGTACATTGACTGCAGTTGGTTTTGTTTCGGTTTGATTTTGATCATTACCAGCGTTTTGATTTCCTGTATTTCCGGAATCGTTGTTGCTAGCACTTTTTTTGTTTCCGTCTTGTTTCACTTGTTGTTCCTTTGGGACACCACCATAATAGGTGAAATCCTTGCCTTGATTCACTTGCTGTTGTACATACTCTCGATCATACTCGCTCGCATCTGCAAGTTTTTGCTTTGTAGTTGGGCCTGCAAGTCCGTCAATATCTAATCCAAATTCATATTGAAAATTACGGAGCGCCCAGTACGTTCCCCAACCAAAGACCCCATCTATTTTTCCATTGTAAAATCCTAAGTATTGTAGTCTTGCTTGTAATTCAATAACATCTGATCCAACAGCACCATGTTGGATTGTCTGATTACTAAATGCTTCCGCTGATTGATCAGAATTTGATATAGCGAATCCTCCTACAATGCAGAGAGCAAGAATAAAAAGAATGATAATTTTTCTGATGTGCATTTGTTTTCCTCCTATGGAGCAATTTAAGATAACTATTTTCTAAGCCTATTTTTTGAATGATTATCCTTTTTATACATGATCAGTGATTTATATCACGATAAAAAACAAAAGTACCGGTCGCCAGAGATATTAACTAACCTACTTATGAAAGTCATCTGAGCAATCTTTTGATACACAAAGAAAAACCACTATCTAATTAATAGACAGTGGTCGTAAATTTTTATTTTATTGTGCTTGTGATTTGTTGTTAGTCATTAGTATCACATTTTCCGGTGAATGCTGAGAAGCAATTTTCACTTTTCGTAAACCCAAGACCCATAAAAAAATCATAAATGGGACAAGTACATATATCCAATGGGTAGGAATGATCTCTAGTATATAGTCATATGTGCCATGTAGGCCAATAGGGATGAATAGCGCCATCGCGATATACAGTGTTCGGTATTTTTTTTGAACCTTAGCCTTTCCTAGGTAATATCCCATAATTACACCAAAAAGTGCATGAGAGGATACAGGAAAAATCGCTCTACCAAATGCATATTCTATTCCGTTTGAAAGCAAGTATAATAGGTTTTCAATTGTCGCAAAGCCAAGACTAATTGACACACCATACAAGATCCCATCATACAAAGATTTAAAGGTCGTATATTTATAAATTGTGTATACTAAAATAAACCATTTAAAGAATTCCTCTAACAAGCCTATAATCAAAAACGAGTTTATAAAAGGAGATTGACCAATCCCCTCTTCTGCAAATGCATATTGAATAAACATGATTGGAAAAACAAGAAGGGCACCATAACAAAATGTCCGAAGCACCGTGGAGATTGGCTCGGAATCAAAACGTTCCTTCAAATAAAAAAATGTCATCAGGGCGAGTGTCGGTGCAATCCCTGCTGAGAGGACAGCAAACATAACGACACCTACTTTCCACATAATTACTTTTATCGTATCATGAAGTAATAAGAAAGAAAATAGATAATAAAAAGTAGGTGTAACTTTTTTGAAAAAAATATTATTACTACATACAGGCGGAACAATTTCGATGGTCGAGGACAAACAAACTGGCTTAGTATCAACAACAGATGCACATCCACTCGTTGATATTACAGCAATGGTTACAGACGCTGCAGAAATTGAAGAAGTGCAATTATTCAATATTCCATCTCCACATATGACTCCGACGCATATGTTAGCTCTGGGACAGAAAGTACACGAAAAACTAGCAACCAACACTTACCATGGTGTCGTTATTACACACGGAACCGATACATTAGAAGAAACTGCTTATTTTCTTGATTTGTATTTACAAACAAGCCTTCCTGTTGTGATAACTGGGGCAATGCGTTCAAGTAATGAACTTGGTTCGGATGGATTGTACAATTTAATTAGTTCGATCCGTGTGGCAAGTTCTGACGAGGCAAAGGGGAAAGGTGTACTTGTCGTCATGAATGATGAAATTCATACGGCCAGATATGTAACAAAAACCTCGACAAGTAATGTAGCAACCTTTCAGAGTCCGCAATTAGGACCAATTGGAATCATCACAAAGCAAGCAGTTTATTTTCATCAATTAACGGTTAGTGACGAATCGTTTCCAATCCAGCAAGTAAGTAAAAAAGTTGCCTTATTAAAGGCTTACGCAGGTATGGATGCTTCGTTTATTCAAGCACTATACAATTCTGGGATAGACGGATTAGTACTAGAAGGGCTGGGACAAGGAAACATTCCGCAAGACGCAGTTAGTGCCATCGAAGAAATGATTCAACAAGGCATTCCAATCGTCATGGTATCAAGGTGCTATCAAGGAGTTGTGCAGCCGACTTATTCATATGAAGGAGGCGGCGGGCAGTTAAAGAAGTTAGGAGTAATCTTTGCCAAAGGCTTGTCTGGACCAAAAGCAAGAATTAAACTTCTAATTGCCTTAGAAATCACTAATACGCCATGTGAGCTCGCACCGATGTTCGACCGTTAAGTAAATTTAGGTCGATTTCTAAAAAGATGTTGTTACTGAAAACAGCTAAACTCCCTAGTAACTTAGTGCACGTGATTTCCGCTCCAGGCAGTCGCTTTCCACTAGTTTAAAGCGTTTTTCTTTAAACAGGCACGGGTTCAGCTAACTCAGAAGCAAATGTTTTCGATGGGCCGAGTAATTTCTGTCCCAAAGTGCGCTTCTGAGTGGCTTTAGCTAGTGCTGTCCCGCAGGACTTTGAATTATCTTCCCCGAATTACACCGCACGAAGAAAATGCGATTTTCATTTTCGAGGATCGACTGCCTGGAGCTCCAATCACCCAACGTAAAGAGCAATCTCGTTAGCAGCGGAGGAAATCCATTTCGACTCCTGTGGCCCGACAAGGACGGTTTTAGCCTGTAATCCTTAAGAAACGGCGTAAGTGAGACCCCGCAGGCGCGATAGCGTGAGGAGGCTTACTAGCCCCCCGCGGAAAGCGAAGTGGATTTCCGGAGCGGGTATAAGCACACTCTCAAGTTACGACGCATATTTTTTCAATCATGAAGTTTATAAAGCAACAAACTTTACGAGATGAGCCAAAAAAATCCTTTGCTTCCCAGCAAAGGATTTTTAATTAGTTATTTTTTGATGCTATACAATCAGCAATCAGTCCTCCATGAAAGCGGCCATTTTCTATAAAGATCCCATTGTTATCATACCCTGCCGCAATCACACCAGCTACATAAATATTTTCAATATTCGTTTCCATCGTTTGCTCATTATAAGAAGGTCGACCTGTTATGTTATCAAAAGTCACACCCATACCAGTTAAAAAGTTATGATCTGGATGATAGCCGATCATCGCAAACACAAAGTCATTTTTAACTTGCTTTTTCTCACCATTGACTTGATAGACTACAGCATCCTCCGTTATTTCTAATAAGTTTGCATTAAACTCCATGTTGATTAGCTCTTTTCTAGCTAACGCTTCAAATTCTGGTAAGATCCACGGTTTTACACTTTTTGAATAATCCCCACCACGGTAAAGAACCGTAATTCTTGCTCCTGCTTTATGTAATTCAAGTGTCGCATCAACAGCAGAGTTTTTGCCGCCAATCACAACAACATCTTTGTCAAAATAGGGATGTGCTTCTTTAAAATAGTGATGCACTTTGCTCAGTTGCTCCCCTTTTATACCTAGTCGATTCGGATGGTCATAATAACCAGTCGCGACAATAACATTATTTGCTTCATACTGTTTATTTTCATTGAAATGATTCTTTGTTGTGATAACAAAGTGATTGTTTTGTTTATTTACCGATTCGACCCGTTCAAAGCTGTTGATCCTTAATTGCTTACGAGCGGCGACAGTACGATAATAAGCTAATGCTTGGTTTCTTACCGGTTTCTTCTTTTCTGTAATAAATGCAACATCTCCGATTTCTAGCTTTTCACTTGAACTAAAAAACGTTTGATGTGTTGGATAATGATAAATGGAATTTACGACATTCCCTTTTTCTATCAGCAAAGGTTGAATACCCATTTTTTGTAATTCAATGGCAGCTGACATACCACATGGCCCCGCCCCTACAATAATCGTATGCTCTTTCTGCATGCTAAAAACATTCCTTTCCACAAACGATAAGCCTTTCCATCTCATTATTATAGTATAAAAGTAGCTATATAAAAACATAAAGCACTTATCTACGGATAAGCGCTTGTAACCATGTTTATATTAGATCCAGCCTCTGAAACGAGCTGCCTCTGCCATTTTTCTTACTCCTACCATGTATGCAGCCAGTCGCATATCTACACGGCGAGTTTGTGCAGTATTGTATACGGTATTGAAAGCCTTTGTCATTACTTTATAAAGCTTTTCTTCTATCTCTTCCTCTGACCAATAATAACCTTGATTATTTTGTACCCACTCAAAATAAGACACCGTTACACCGCCCGCTGATGCTAATACATCGGGAACGAGTAACGTACCTTTATCATTTAGAATTTTAGTCGCAGCTAACGTTGTTGGTCCATTTGCCGCTTCCACTACGATAGATGCACGAACTTTATCCGCATTATCCTCTGTGATTTGGTTCTCAACGGCTGCCGGAACAAGAATATCACAATCTAACTCTAATAGCTCTTCGTTTGTAATCGTATCGTTAAACAACTTAGTGACTGTTCCAAAGCTATCACGTCGATCTAACAAGTAATCGATATCTAAGCCATCAGGATCATGTAAACCACCATAGGCATCAGAAATCCCGATAACTTTAGCACCAGCATCATGCATGAATTTTGCTAAAAAGCTACCTGCATTACCGAATCCTTGAATGACCACTCTTGCTCCTTTAAGCTCCATGCCTTGTTTCTTGATCGCTTCATCAATACAGATGGTAACACCTTTAGCAGTTGCAGATTCTCTCCCATGAGAACCTCCAAGCACAAGCGGTTTACCGGTGATAAATCCTGGATTATTAAATTCGTCAATACGACTATATTCATCCATCATCCATGCCATAATTTGTGGATTAGTAAAAACATCAGGTGCTGGAATATCCTTCGTCGGACCAACAATTTGACTGATCGCTCGAACATATCCACGACTTAGACCTTCCAGTTCACGAAATGACATTTCACGCGGATCACAAACAATGCCACCTTTACCACCACCATAAGGTAGATCAACAATTCCTGCTTTTAAACTCATCCAAATAGACAGTGCTTTTACCTCGTTCTCGGATACGTTTGGATGGAAGCGAACGCCACCCTTTGTTGGACCTACTGCATCATTATGTTGGGCACGATATCCAGTAAAAATTTTTACAGCATCATTATCCATACGGACAGGAATTCGAACTGTCATCATCCGTATCGGTTCTTTTAACAATTCAAATACTTCATCTGGATAACCAAGTTTTTCTAACGCTATTTGTACGACTGTTTGCGTTGATTTTAATACGTTCAATTTATCATTTTGCGCATCCGATGCTTTATCGGTTACCATGAATTTACCTCCCAGAAAAATGAGTTACTTCTTTTAACGGTTACCAAATTCTTTCAAAACATTATATACACGTTAAACCAGATTATGCAATCAAAACTCTATGTTTTTTGTTAATTTGTTATCATGAAACAACACCGCAGGAAACGGTGCCCTACAGTGGCTAACTTTCATATAAAAGTTAACCACTAGAAAGGAAATTTTCAGTTTCCTATGCAATAAAAAACAGTCAGTATGTAAAAAGGTAAACCCTCTTTATGTTGACTGTATTTTTATACTATGTTTCCTTAGGTACACAATCTTATCCATATAGAAGTAGCTAATCACAGTGAATTCAGCCCTTCCTAATGATGTATCTCATTCACTTGTTTACAAAGTATTCTACGACTTGTGTCACTGCATCACTATGAATGATTACTTTACCGTATTCACTAAGTCGATAAGAAGTAATGATACTCGGCGACGAAAATTCGGACATGATTGCAATGATATGCTCTCGATTTTGGCCATCTACCTCGTTATCATCAAATAACATATAATAGCGATCATCCATATGATAAATCGTACCGCCATCCATTCCTAGATTGTGAAGATGTGTACATACGTCAATAATGTTTTCGAAATCAAAAAAAGAAAAAATTAGCTCTCTACTCTCGTCAAGTGTTACTTTCATTTCTACATAATCCTCATCAATGTCTTCCAATTGTTGATCATTTTGTGTAACAATTACTAACATACCCTGAGCTTGGAGTAGGTAAACTTGAACGAGAAGCATTCCTTCGAGCTCGAATCCTAACTCATCACTAGCTTCATACATCATGTCATGAAACAACTGATGAACTCTTGGTAAATCATGCCAAAGATCTTCTTTCGTTAAACCACGTTCAATCAAATCATCAAAAGTTAAAAAGATCTTAAATTGATTAGTAGAAAGCCTCTCCAATCGCATGAACATTACCTCCTCGCAGGTTTCCCCACTTGTTAATATTAATCTATGTAGCAAATCGTAGGAATGGCACATGATTTTAAAGATTATTCAAAAGTTATTACATGGCACTCCGCATTTGTCCCTAAGCGTAACGGTAATTTTGTATATCCATACCCTTCGCTTATGAGCATTGTTTTTTCGAAATGCTTTTTATACCCACCTCTTGAATAAGGTCCAATTCCAAAAAACCTTATTTGACCTCCATGTGTGTGTCCACTTAGAGCAAAGTCAATATCCTCAATTTCACTAGCTGACAACTCGAAAAAAGCTTTTGGATGATGAGTGATTAGTATCTTTATGTGACCATTTGCATGCTCTATACCTTCAATAAATTTAGCTTCTCTCATTTTACAACAATCTAAACCAATAAAACTAATTACCTGCTTATTGTGCACAAAGTTATCAGCGCTGTTTTTTAATATATGGACACCTTGGCTTTCCAACTGTTTTGTTAATTCTAGTACATCTAGTTCATAGTCGTTGTTCCCCCACACAAAATAGATAGGAGCACCAAAAGATTTAAGAATGTTTATATTCTTTTGTACTTGTTTAAGCGATACGCCTTTTTCTACTAGATCTCCACCGATAACAACGACATCTACCTTCTCCTTAATGCATTCTAATGTCGATGTTTTTATTAATCTTGTATGAACATCAGAAATAAAAAAGAGTGTCCATGGTTCGCTTGATTCCTCGTGCTTTTCTAAAGAAATGCTTTTGTAATCAATCGTATCATGATTTGCTTTATAGTACATGTAAATTAGGACTGTTATACATAACAAAACAAAGATTATAAAATAAGCAATCAAACTATTTTCTTCCCTTCACAACGAGTTTCACTTTGATGCTACAATAATGTGATCATACCATATCTATATTGATTAGAAAAAACTGTAACTATTACTCCTTGTTAAGAAAGTATAACGCTTTTTATTATATCTATATGAAAGTAAGCAGATAAAAAACACCCCCAAAATCACAAGTATGTTTATAAGGTCTTAATCCACTTCTAATAAATCAATTAATTGCCATTCAAAAACGACATAAGTTTGAGTCAACCGCCCCCAAACTATATGTCGTTGCAAACGGCTTATAAAGTATAAAATTGACTCCGTGTTAAATCGTACTACATTTCCGTTATATCTAACACTCTAAATCCTGATTTTTCCAATTTGTTTGCAAGTTTCTCTTTATTATCAACATGATCAATTTTTAATACAATTCGCCGAGTCAGATTATCTGTCTCATCAAATGTTGTGATTGAAATTATATTACCTTGAATCTGTTTAATAATATCAGCAAGACGAGCAAAGCGTCCTGTTGATTCTATAGAAGTAAATGCAATACGTACCCCTTTCTTTCTTGTACCAAATGCACTTTCAAATTGTTCCAACACATCATATCTTGTAACAATCCCTATAAATTTACGGTTTTCACCAACAACTGCTACAATCGGAAAATCTTTAAACGATGTAAATGTTTTTTCGAACACATCATCCTGTCCAATATATAATTCATCATTGGTCATTACATCACTAACAGTATTACTAGATAGAAATTCATCTTTATTCATGTTGCTGTAATAAAATGAACGATAAATAATTTGCTTAGAGATCATTCCTCTAAATAATTCACCTTCAACGACTGGCATTGCTTGAAAATCGTGCTCCTCTAATTTAGCCAGTGCTATTTCTAAAGATTCATTCGGTGCTGCGGTCTTACATTGATAGTGTGGCATCATTGTACTTTTCACAAACATATCTGTTCACCTCTCCTATGTCTTCATAAATAATTATTCTACATTTACAAATAAATTCCTGCTTACTGGAAACAAAAAGTGCATGAGACAAGTTGTCGTTTCATAGATTCAAGGGAAGACATTTTGTCGATTAGAAAGGAGGACGTTAAGTGGGTTCCCACACATATACAAAATATTATTATCCATATGTCAGTCCCTTCGACCCATGTAAGCCAATTGTGCCTAAAAGCTATGTGACACCACCAAACCTTTATTTAGGATTCCAACCACCTAATTTACCACAATTTGAAACTGCAAAAGAAGCGTTATTCCATGGCACCTTATGGCCGGCCTTGTACAGTAGATACGACAAGAAAGAACCAAGAGGTGATGAACTTGAGTAAACCAGCCCCTATGCCGCCGGAGTATTATCAATTGTTGGAACAAATTCAAGCGGTCGATTTTGTTTTGGTAGAGTTAAATTTGTATTTAGATACACACCCAGAGGATTACGAAGCAATACAGCAATTCAACACGTTTACACATGAAAGTAAACAGTTAAAGAAACAGTTCGAAAAAAAGTTCGGTCCATTAATGCACTTTGGCAGAAGCTATTCCAACTACCCTTGGAATTGGGATGACCAGCCCTGGCCTTGGCAAGTGTAAAAAGGAGGTTCTTAGGTTATGTGGTATTACGAGAAAAAACTACAATACCCTGTAAAGGTGCGTGAGTGTAACCCAAGATTAGCTAAATATCTAATTGAACAATACGGCGGAGCTGATGGTGAGCTATCGGCAGCTTTGCGGTACTTGAATCAAAGGTACACAATCCCTGGAAAAGTAATTGGCCTTTTAAATGATATTGGAACGGAAGAATTCGCCCATCTGGAAATGATCGCCACAATGATCTATAAGCTAACAAAAGATGCGACGCCAGAGCAATTAAAGGAAGCTGGCATTGCACCTCATTACGTCAACCATGACAAAGCACTGTTTTATCATAATGCTGCTGGTGCACCATGGACAGCTGCTTATATTCAAGCAAAAGGGGACCCGATTGCTGATATTTATGAGGATATTGCTGCTGAAGAAAAAGCAAGAGCTACCTATCAATGGATTATTAACGTGTCAGATGACCCTGACCTGAATGATTCTTTACGTTTTTTAAGAGAAAGAGAAATCGTGCACTCCCAGCGGTTTAGAGAAGCTGCAGAAATTCTAAAGGAGGAAAGAGACAAAAAAATATTTTATTAATAAAGACCCGTTCAAGAACTAAGTTTGGAGGTGGTTTAACCAACTGTTTATTAAATGGCTTTGTTTCAGTTACTTAAGGGTGGGGCTTTTTCGCCCCACATTCACTTTTTTTGCTCCTGCTTAGGAATTAGCAACACTTCACCAATATTAACTTGATCACTTGTTAGTTCATTTGCTTCTTTCAAAATTTCCATTCCTTGTTTACTTCCGTAAAATTTAATCGCAATAGAAAATAGTGTATCTTCTTCCATTACTTGATAATATTGTGGCTGATTAGATTCCTCTCCGCTAACTACTGGCTCTTCCTGTGCTTCAGGAGGTTGGATTTGCTCCGGTTCTTCATTTTCGTTCTCATCTTCATCCACCGATGTCTCAGGCTCTATAGCTACATTAGGTTTCGCTTCTAGACCAATCGTATGGCTACCGCTATTATTTGGCAGCACTTTCACTTGCTCACCAGCAAGATTATCAGTTGTAGTCGTTGGTTTACTAGAAAACGGTAAGTTAACGTGCGCTTCCCATTTTTGATGTGTAATTAACAAAATAACAATAAGTATAAATAAAGTTAATAATAACCGAATAATTGCGTAATTAAGCTTTCTTTTACTTTCCTTTTTACTATTCTGTGTTTCTTGTTCGTCTTCTTCATGCTGTTGCTTACCACGTCTTGTATATATGCTTTGATTTTCATCCTGTTCTACTTTAGACCGCTTTTCACGTTTTGTATTATCCTGTTTCACTTTTGAACGTTTGACGTGCTTTTTATTTTTTTTCTGTTCTGCTTCAAACCACTTCTCGTGTTTTTTATTATCTTCCTTTTTTGCTTTTGATCGCTTGCCGTGTTTTTTTGTCCTCGGAGGGAGATTAAGCACGTCAACTTCTTGATTATTATCTATAGTCATAGCATCCAAATCTCCTTCACTTATTATATCGAATATATAAGGCTAAGAAGAAATCTATAAAAAAATGGGCCATCATAGGAACCACTAAGTTATCTGTTAGTTCATAAATATAACCTAAGTAAAAACTTAAAATTAGAATGGACACAAATAATACAGGTTTCATCAAATATCTAAAATGAATAAGAGCGAATATAATACTAGCAGCAATATAGCCTAGATGAGTTTGTAAGACCCCGCGAAATAGAAGCTCTTCAGAAAAAGCTACGAGTACACAAATCGTTATAATTTGCAGGAAACTACGATTTTTAAATATGCGCTCATTAATCCCGCCGTCATCCATCATGCGTTTCGGCAACATTCGCATCATCATTATATCCGTTAAGACAATAAGCACTGCAGGAATAAATGCTAACATCACAACATCAACTATGCTCCACGAAAATAATTGAAACCACTCGCCCAAAGAACTAAAAAGAAGCAGGCCAGCAACAAAGCCGATTATTAATAGTGCGAGTTGCGATAGCATAATTGACTTTATTAGTTCTAAGTCTGTCATCCGTTTTACTAATTGGGCTTGTCTAGAATTCATGTTTACCACCTTGTAACAATAATAATTTTAACGTTTCCTGCCAACTATGTGACCGTTCCTTTCGTGATAAAGATTCTGGATTCCATTTCGTAAAAGAAAAGTCACAACGATCACAGCATAGGTATTTCGGTTCCTTAATCGTGTCTTGAAAGGCAGAAAACAAACGACTCCGTCGACAGACATCATTACTTGTTGCCCAAGCGAAAAGTTCGGCCAACTTCTTGTATTTATATTGATTCCGGTAATCAATACGCTCTGAAATTGTCTCAATGAGAGATTCCCACTGATCAAAGTTTGGAACTATATTCAGCTCATTTAACATACCATATTTCTCAAATTGATAGTGTAGAAAACGCCATTGTATTTCATTTAATTCAAAATGTGCTTGTAATTGTAACGGATCGATAGAATTATTACCTTGATTGGCCTTTAAAGAATATACAATCGTTTCGATCAATTGTCTGCTTGGTAATTCCATAGAAATTAATTTCTTAGGAATAAATTCATCTGATGGCGACAACAACACGAGACTAACACTCGATTTTCCATCCCTGCCTGCTCTTCCGATTTCTTGAATAAACGACTCAATCTGTGTAGGAAGATGGAAATGTATAACTAGCCGAATGTTCATTTTATTGATTCCCATCCCAAATGCACTAGTACAGCACACAACATCTAGTTGATTGTTCATATATTGCTGCTGAATCAGTATTCGATCTGCTTGCTCCATCCCACCATGATAAAAAGCAATTCGTAAATGGCTAAGTTCTTTCTCTAATATAGCTGCCGCTTTTTCCGTCCAATTTCTACTAGAAAAATAAATCATTGTTGAGACCGAATAGCTTGAAAGGACATCTACTATATAGTCCAATTTTTCGTTATCATGTGACATATGCTGAACAGATAAAGCAATATTATCGCGATCCATCGGATAGATATGCTTGTTAAATGGATATCCTAGTTGCCGAATAATATCTTCCTGGACCTCCGGAGTAGCGGTGGCACTAAGCGCCAAGATCGTTGGTTGAGCTAATTTTTGTATAATTTCTCCTAGTTTTAAATAATCGGGACGAAATTCATGCCCCCACTGCGAAATACAATGTGCCTCATCAACGACAAATAGGGAAATATTTATTCCCATTAGTTTTTTAATAAAATGTTTATTTTGCAACATCTCCGGAGAAACGTAAATTAATTTATAATCATGTATTTGATTAATGACTTGTTGCTTTTGTGAAGCATTTAAAAAACTATTTATCGCAACCACTTCTTTAAATCCTGTCGCTTTCAATTGTTTTACTTGATCAATCATTAGTGAAATAAGTGGCGAGACTACTAGAACAGTACCACCTGTGATTCGAGCAGGTAATTGATAACACAACGATTTACCTGAACCAGTAGGCAATATGCCGAGCACATTGTTTCCCTCTACCAAGTCTTCAATAATCTCTTTTTGACCGGTACGAAAGGAGGCGAAGTGATAATGTTTTTTTAATGCCTCGTCCAATTGATCAATCACCTTATGTACTCCCTTTCTTTACTGCTATGATAACAAGCTAAAACTAGCCGGATATCAAAATAACTATATTGATCGTTTAGTATTGTTTTAATATCCTTTAATTTAGATGTTTGGACCTTTGCTATCGCCTCGTTAATTTCCTCAATACTCGCTTTAGATAAAAATTGGTAGATATTAAACGGCGCATCTACATAAGCTATTTCAACAATATGATCAAAAATAGTTGATTCCTTTAAGCCTCTTGTAATCGCGATTTCATCAACCGTCAGTCCTTTGTCTAGCAATTGATTTGTCTTATTTGTTGACTCTGAAAGATAGAAATTATCATTTGTCTCATCTAGAAAAGTGGCTAATCGTGGTGTCTTGTTCTCAGCATGTATTATAAAATCTATCAGTTGGTGAACGATGGAGGTTTCTAGTAATACAACTTCATCCTTTGCGATGTGAAGCTTATTAGCTATTTGTTCTTTACTTAGCCCAATTCGATGAAATCCGCTTAATCGATCAACGAACATAGTTGCTTCGCGGTCAGTAAGTAACAGGAGAAATGACTGTATTTCGAGATACAACTCATATAACCATTGCTTAACCTTATGTTTTTCTTTTATGTAGAGTCGCTTTACCCAATTGAGAATTTTCGGATCATCATAAACTGGTATAAAAGTATGATTTCCTGCTTCTATATTGGTTATCGTTTGAATGAACAAGATTAACCGCTGACTAAAACTACTCGAAATGCGATCGTATTTTATACCTTGAAACCTATTTAGTCGCTGTATATTGTCACTTCTATTGAGAATCAAATTTGCTTTTTCATGCAAGTAAACACGTTCCCCTTCTAATACGAGATATCCCTCATTCACAAGCCTGTTCAAATACGAATCAAATGCTTCTCTTGAGATGTGCTTGGCGATACCGAAAAATTGCCCAAGGTTAAATAGGTGTGCATCTTGAATGGTTTGTGCTGAACGTTTCCCAGAAAGAATATGATAGATTCCCGACAAGCTCCGTTCGTTATTCATTCGCCGGATACTCTCTAGTAGCAATAATGAAAGCATATCAAACACCTTTCCGCTAAAAATAGGAAACTCTTAGCCATTGAATTACGAAGGAAATAATTTTACAATAGAATTAGAATGTTTTTAAAAGGAGTTAGTATATGGGTAAATATACCATTGTTGATAAAGAAACGTGTATCGCATGTGGTACGTGTGGCGCATTTGCTCCAGAAATTTATGATTACGACGATGAAGGTGTTGCCTTCGCTTTGCTAGATAACAATGCCGGAACGCTTGAAATACCTTCTGTTCTTGAAGAAGACATGATTGATGCTTATGAAGGTTGTCCTACTAAATCAATTAAAATTGCAAATCAGGCGTTTCATGGCAATCCTTATCCCCTCTGATCAGCAATCCCAATTAAAACGTATGGGATAATTTAAGCATTTTCGCTTCAGCTTCATCTTTGTTTAAACAGCTATATAATCGGTTATTCTCTCGGTCAATTATACGGTAATGTTCGCTTACAACGTTTTGTTGCAATAGATAATCCTTTTGTTCAAGTATGGTAGTCCACCATACTTGAGGGTTATGTGATTGATCATTTTGTTGATCAACATGATGATGCGCAACAGTCTCTATAACCTCTAGCACATCCCCACCTAATAAACTCTTAACAAGGTCACTACTACGAAACAATGCACAGACAGCTACTACAGTCGTCCAATTTGCTTCCGTTCGACCCTTTTCAATCTGTACGAGCGTTTTTTTAGAGATTCCAAGAACAGCGGCCATCCGATCTTGTGTATACCCGCGCTCGACACGAATTAACTTAATTTTAGAAGAGATTTGTTCTATTAATGTTTGTTGATCCATCATCCGATCATTCCTAATTATTGTTACGTAAACGGTAACAAAGAGTTATTTTATATACTTTAAGAATAATGACTTTAATCGACAGTTTCTTCTATTTTAACACGTAAGGACCTCTTATTCCTATATAAATTTTTTTAGATTTGATAGTCTATATGTGAAATTTGTAGTGTGGACTGCAAAACTATTAACATGCAACGAATTTAAAAAACCTCTGAGCAATTCGACTCAAGAGGTTTTTAATTCATCGTATATGAACAGGGTTAACTGCATCAGGAACAAAAATCGATTGATTCATTGGATAAATGCCAACTTGTGCTACATCCGCCTCGATGTTCACTGATGAAAATCCAAAGCTCTTGGCAGTTAATAATATAGCCTCAATCATATCTTGTGTTTGCTGGTCATTTTGAGGCCGACTCGGATCATCGAATTGGATAAGCAACTCATCTCCATTTGATTGAATACTAGAAAACGAATAATCAGCAGGAATCGAAGCTTGAGTGTTTGTTTCCTCCTGAGGATTCCTCATCTCTTCCAAAGCACGTACGATATCTCCTGTGAAATTAAACGGCACGAAAAGTGAAGCTCCATTTTCTGATGATTGATACATTTTATAAATCTGTTGTTCACCGCGCTCTAACGGAAAGCTTTCAATATTGCCGAGCATGCCAAGCTCTTGATTCGTACTGCTAGCATAATCAATTACTGCTGTATCCAATTGATATGGTAAGAACATCGTTGAAATTACAGTTTCAAATAATCCTTGCACCGTTCCTCCACCATTACCAAATTGATAATTTTCTGGAACATTTATCATCACTTCATTATTATCGTTGTTAATATCAAAGGTCATATTTTCAAATGGATAAGCGAAGACACCCCATTCTTCTTCTCGGATGTAATCATTTAAATGGCTATAGTAACTTTCTACATCTGCATTCAGCTTATCAACTACAAATGTCAACGGGATAACAGCATTTGCATTATTATCTAATACGGCTCCATAAATTAGTGTCGTATTTTCTTGTGCATTGACGACACGACTAGTAAAGATTTCTTCTTCGGCTCTTTCCATAATAGCCATATCATTATTTCCTTCTTCAGCTTCGTTTGTTGTTATCTGATTTTCATTATTCTCGGTAGGAAGTTGTGCCATTTCCATATTTTCTGAAACTTCATCCATTTGACTCCTGCCATTATCCAACGCCCCGAAATTAGACGGTTGCATGCTTTGTGCAATAATTACTACCAAGCAAATAACTGCTACAGTTGCAAAAGAAGGGATCAACCAGGTGCGTTTACGTTTTCTTGCTCTTTTAGGAGTTATATTGGAAGCAACTTTGCGATAAAGCTCATCTTTATCCAACGTATCATTTACTTGAGGCATATCTTTTAATAAGCTTTTAATTTTATCTTCATTAAACTTATCACTCACTTAAAAGACCCTCCTCTCTGTCTGCTTCTTCTAACAGCTTCTGCAATGTTTTCATTGCCCGATGTTGCGTTGTCTTCACCTTACTTGTCGTCCAGCCTAGTGAATCCGCGGTTTCTCGAATCGAAAAAGATTGAATATAACGTAAGATAATCACGCTTTTTTGGTCAATGCTGCACTTATCTAAGCAACGATAAATCAGCTTCATTTGATCATTTAAAACAGCTACCTCTTCTGGCAATGCCTGGTCATCTGTAATAAGATGCCCCTTTTCTCCCCAATCAAAATACTCTTGAATTTTGTTTCTTTTACTCTTCTGCTTGCGGAAGAAATCAATAGCAACATGCCTGGCAATTGAGAATAGCCACGTTTTTTCGCTACTTTCTCCTTTAAAAGAGTCGTATGATTGAAGCACTTTAATGTATACCTCTTGAATTAAATCTTCGGCTTGTTGTTTGTCTTTCACCATATATACAAGAAACTGAAATAAGTCTTTATGATAGTTATCGTAGATATTTTGAAAAGTGGTCCTCATTACAGACCCCCCATTCATATTATATTGTCGTTTGAACTAGTATAAAAGTTACAAAACTTAAGAAGTTATTTAAAAAGACACCAAATGATCACTGGGGAACTCCCACCTGACCTTCTTGCTACTAATTGGCCACCTTTTTAAACACACACTTTAACTATATTAAAAATAATGAAAAAATACCAACCTTTTTCAGTTGGTATTTCGAGGTTTTTTCCAATTCTTTTGATATTTTATTAGGATTCTTGAAAGAACCGGAAACAGTACTACCATAAATATACCATTTCCGATTGCGTGATTCGTATCATGAGGTATTCCAACTAGATAATAAGGGAAAAATTTTCCTGCAATTAAATAGTTCGGAATAGACATAAATAAACCAAATACGTATCCAGACAGCACTGCAAAAATTGTCAGGACGATGAGTGGTTTTTTCCAATGAACTTTTCCAATTAAACCACTCGTAACACCAATACATGCCCAAGCTACAATTTGAGCAAGCGTCCATATTCCCAAGCCTAAAGTCATATTCGATAAAAATGTTGTAAGTACAGCCAGAATTGCAGCTGCAATCGGACCTAAGAAATAGCCGCAAATAATGATCAGCGAGGTTACAGGCTGGAAGCCCGGCAAGTCTTTAAAAGCTATCCTGCCAACAACTGCTACAGCAGATAGAAGCGCAATTACAGTTAATTTGTATACATTCATATTGATACTTTACATACCTCGTAAATCAAAGACAACTTCATCTCCTGGTTGAAGCTCATATTCACCTGCACCGACTAAAGCCGCCTCGCCGTTCACATCATACATCCAATATACTCCAGCTTCCTCGTCTTGCTCACTACCATTAATAGCGGTAATAAATCCTTGCTCTGTTAGTTCGACTTCAAAGTTCTCTTGAAGTACATCTAACAAAATTGCACCTTCTTCGACAGCAATTTCTTCCTCAGCAATAATTTCTTCACCATTGTCTTTGGAAATAGTGAAAGCTACTTCTTCCGTAATTTCTTCATTCACTTCTTCATTTACTTCTTGATTGGCATTTTCTCCAGCATGATTAGCGTGATTATCATCGTTTGATTCTGCTTTTCCACAACCAACCATTAAACTAAAAATTATAAATACTGAAAACAAACTTATAAGAACCTTCTTCATTTTCCAATAACCTCCATAATATTGTATATTTCGAGCACTGGTTGTACGCGAGGTTATTTAATCATTTTGAGTCAATTTTATAATTACCTTACACAGCTATTCATATCCGTTATAGTTGGACTAATCCAACTACATGTTGATAGAACGGCTAATTTCAGTATTTTCAAATTGCCTATTTTTGACTAAATAAAAAACTTATCCAAACGAACAAAGGATAAGTTAAAGAATAACCAGATAAAAGATGAATCCACATCTACTTTACCGATCAACTCAAACGCTCAACCCTCGAAGCCTTGACATACGTAAAATTGGCAGGTCTACTGACTTGTGTATCGTCCTAATCTGAGGCCTTCCCATACGTATTTGTACAGTGGCATTTGCTCATTTCGTACACACTTACAGTTGCGAGGACAGCTCTGGAATTTCACCAGATTCCCTTTTAAGCTAGTAAAACTAGCTCCAAAATTAAGTTATTTAGTTGTGTCAACTTCATCATACTTTGTTGATAATACTGGTGAAATTGACTCCATTTCCAAAATAAATTTTATCACATGGCTTGCAAATAAGAAAGCTTTGTTTCATAAGTAACAAGATAATTCAAGGTAATTCAACATTATTTAAGCTATTTCGATATTTTTTGGAATTGTAAACGTGAAAGTCGTACCCTCATCTTGCTTACTTTGCACACTAATCAATCCATGATGTGCATCAATAATATTTTTTGCAATAGCCAGTCCTAGCCCCGTTCCGGATTTTCCATTTTTACGTTTTCGTGATTTATCAGCTTTATAAAAGCGCTCAAATACAAATGGTATATCTACTTGTGGTATACCAGTACCTGTATCTTTAACAGAAAACTGCACATGGTTATCAAAAGATTGAATAGAAACTAACACTTGTCCATTTTCATTCGTATGGTTTATTGCATTATCAATTAGATTGGTTAGTACTTGTTCAATCCGGTCTGGATCTATAACTAGATGTAGATCTTCTTCGAACGCTAACTGTAACTCGATATTTTTATCCTGGGCTAAACCTCGAAACTTCTTCATTATCCGATTCGTAAACGGCTGAATGTCCACAGGTTGTAATTGTAATTGAATGTGTCCAGCTTTCATACGAGCCAAATCTAATAATTCATTTACTAATCTCCCAATTCTTAACGACTCATCATGGATAATTTGTGCTAATTCATTTTTATCTTCCTTCGTTTCTGCAATATCATCCATGATTGCTTCACTATAACCTTGCAGCATCGATATCGGTGTGCGTAACTCATGAGAAACATTCGCGATAAAATCATCACGCATTTGATCCATTTGGCGCTCTTCGGTCATATCTCTGATCACTGCAACCGCACCACGCACACGTTTTTGATCATATAATGGCGTCATAATGACTACCCAGTTTCTACCTTGTATCGACACCTCTCTAGCCGTTTCCTGTTCGGTTAAAATTACTTCGTTAAACATTTCCTTCAATTCGTTCGGCAATACTTTCTCTTCAGAAGGTAATTGGTCATGTTCAAAGTAACAATCAGACAAAAACTTCTCTGCAGGTGGGTTAGTAACTAAGATATTAGCCTTTCTATTTAAGGTAATAACGCCGTCTGCCATTGAACTCAATATACTATACAACTGCTCTTTTTCTTGACTGAGCGCATTAATGTTAAATTTTAATTGACGCCCCATTCGATTAAATGCCATCGCTAACTCGCCAATCTCATCATGCGTCAAAATGGGAACCTTCGTATTAAATTCCCCTCTAGCAAGTTCCATGGCGCCTTCTCTCATTTTTATAAGTGGCGAGGTAATTCTTGTCGATAAAAAGAAAGCGAAAACAGTAGTTAATACAATCGCGATCCCAGCACCAAGTAATATAATTTTCGTTGTCTGTTTCGTTGTTTCTTTCACTTCACTTAGCGATTGATAAACAAAAACAGCACCACTAGTGTTACCTAACGGTGCCTTTACTACCATTACTTCTTGGTTACTATTAGGCAATTGTTGCTCTAGTGGTGTTTCTAAATTTAATTTCATTAACCACTCTAATGAAATGTTTGGCAATTGATTATTGGTTTTTTTGGAAACCCAATAGTCATTTTCGGAAAACGAGATTATGACACGACTAGACGGATCTTTAATTCTCTCTGTTACATCAAGCACTAATGCACGATCATCATATTGCTCGATAATTTCTGTTACTTTCGCAGCTGTTTGCTGAAGCTCATTTTCCGCTTCATTTACATGAAAATTATCAAAGAACTCTAATAATAATACCGTTAAAATTGATAATACGAATGATACTAAAACTAAAAATGTTATCCATAGTTTTCCAACTACACTACGTAAAATCATGACTCATCGGCTACTTCAAATTTGTAGCCTACACCCCAAACGGTAACAATCATTTTAGCAGCATCTGGAGAAATTTTATTTAGTTTTTCACGTAATCTTTTCACATGCGTATCTACTGTGCGCAAGTCACCGAAAAATTCATACTTCCAAACTTCTTTTAAAAGCTGCTCCCTGGCATATACTTTGTCTGGAGCTTTCGCTAAAAAGTATAACAACTCATATTCTTTCGGTGTAAGACTAACTTCTTTTCCATCCGCTAAGACGCGATGGGCATCTTGATCGATAGATAGGTGTGGAAACTCAATAATTTCCTTCGCAGAATTAGCACCTGGCGCAAAGCTTCCAGCCGTTGTTGACCGTCTTAATAGTGCTTTCACACGTAAAACAACTTCTCTCGGACTAAAAGGCTTTACGATATAATCATCTGTACCTACTTCAAAGCCTTGTACGCGGTGCGCTTCTTCGCCTTTTGCTGTAAGCATGATTACAGGTGTGTCCTGTTTATCTCTAATTTCTTTACACACCTCAATACCATCTTTTCCAGGCATCATAATATCCAATAAAATTAGCGCATAATCATTTGTAAAAGCTAATTCAAGTGCTTCATCGCCATTTTCCGCTTCATCAACTTGATAATCTTCACGCTCTAAGTACATCCGAATTAATCTTCTTATTCTATCCTCATCATCGACAACTAATATTCGTGTTTTAGCTTCCATTACGCCTGCCCCCTTAGCAATAACTGTTATGCATATGAGTGTAAACCTGCAAGGATTAGGTTTACGGCAACTAAATTAAACATAATTATAGCAAATCCACCTACAGCTAACCATGCGGATTTTTCTCCATGCCAACCTCTAGAAAGTCTTAAATGTAAGAATGCAGCATAGAAAAAGAACGTAATAAGTGCCCAAACTTCTTTTGGATCCCAACCCCAGAAACGATCCCACGCCTGTTGTGCCCAAATCATCGCAAATATTAGTCCACCTAATGTAAAGATTGGAAACCCGATTGCAACGGCTCTATAAGAGATTTCATCCAGTAAATCTGGATTTGCTTTTTTCAGTAATGGTTGAATTGCAGCTGCAATTCGTTTTCTAAGAATTAAGCGTGCAAGAAGATAAATTGCTACTCCAGTTAATAACGCCCAAATTAATGTATTAAATTTCACTCCTGCATTTGCACCTTTAAACCAGCTCGGTGTTTCAAAAAGCGGCTGCATCGTGTCAGATACTAATGTACCAGACGATGGACCGGAAATCGGAGGAACTCTATACTCGACTGTGTCTACTTCTCCCTGTGTTTCACTTGGTATTTCAAATGATGCTTGATAATTCATTGCAGTAAATGTCGATGTAATCACGATATACCCTAGCACGGAAAATAAAGAATAAATAATTACTTCGAGCCATGCGGTTTGTTTTGATTTTCTCGTTTGATCAATTTGTCTAATTAAATAAATTAACCCTGAAGCAAAGCTGACCGCAAGAATCGCTTCCCCAAGTGCCACAGTAGTTACATGGATATGTAACCAATTACTCTTAAGCGAAGGTACCAAGGGTGATATTTCTTTTGGAAACATACTTGCATAAGCTATAACCAACAATGCAATTGGCATCGTAAACAAACCAAGTATATTTAGTCGGTAAATTAAATAAAGGATAATAAAAGCAAAGACTAGCATCATCCCAAAAAAAGTTACAAATTCAAACATATTACTTACAGGTGCATGATGACTAGCAATCCAACGTGTTATAAAATATCCTAGCTGTGAAAGAAAGCCTAAGATCGATAGTGAAATTGCAATTCTACTTGAAAAAGTACGTGTAGTTTGCGCATCCTTATCACGTATTGTAGCGGCAAAAAATAATGTGGCTGTTAAATATAATACAAACGCTATAAACAGCAGGTTACTACTTAGTGAATATAAATCTCCCATGTTTATCCTCCTTGTTCCTTATGCTTCGTATAAGCTAAGGAAACTACCCCTCTTGTTCTTGATCATTAATGTTATTAATTGATGTATCTTTGATGATTTTTTCTACTTCAGTTTTCATTCCATACCAGTTTTTATTCGTATGAGCAGCAATCCATAACCCGTTATCTTTCGGATGCAGCCAAATGCGGCGATGATACCAATACAGCCCTTGTACAACACCAATCATAAATATAATACCACCTAACGCTATAATTGGAAGTGTATAGTCTTTCTTCAGTGTTAGACCAGTAACATCACGCACCTCAAAATTAGTAAGTCCTAATTTGTATTCGTTGTCGTCAGAGGCTGGAATGTTCTTCCCAATTCCTGCAAAGCTTATCTCTGGTTCAGTTTCATCTGGCGGATAAACAAAAAATACGAATGCTGGGTTTCTCGGGAAGTTTGATTGAGATCTAGGCTGCCCTTCATCTAGATAATAGTCAGGATAAAATTCTTCAAGCGTAACTCGAAAACCATTATCGAGTTGGTATTCTTGTTCAGGATTTACTAGATTGATGGTAAAATCCCCTAAAGACTCTTCTTCACTATCTTCTGTACGATGAATTTTAAAGCTCATTGAGCTGAATTCATTTAGTTGATAGCTTGATTGGTATAACCTTAAACCTTCGAATTTCAACGGATGATTCACTCGTATACTAGCTTCTTTTACTTCCTCTAGCTCTGGTTCCTGACCAACAATTCCCTGTTGTGTATTTTTGTACAGAATCACATCGGTTTGGAAATTACTTGGCACCTGTCCTTGAAGTTCTAATGCTTCTTTGTATCTCTCATCATTCTGATCATATACTTCTAACTTAAAATCTATATTTTCCACGTAATATTCTCGATCCGTTGCTGGGACTTCGACTGTTTCACCTTCTCGTACCCAAATCGATTGATCTATGTACATGAATGGTAAGAATCTCAAAGAAGCACCAATTAAGAAAATAATAAGTCCAATATGGTTAACATACGGTCCCCAGCGGGAAAAACGGTTTTTTTCTGCTAAAACATGTCCATTTTCTTCGGTGATTTTGTAACGATGCTTTTTTAATCTTTCCATAACTTTTTGTTTGTCTTGTTCCGAAACTTCAGCAGTCTCACTAAACAATCGCTGACGTTTCAAAAAAGATTCGTGTCTTTTTGGCTTTTGCATCTTTAGTGCTTTGTATAAAGGCACAAACCGGTCAATACTTGCAACTACGAGCGAGATACCAAGTAATGCTAGTAATAGTATATACCACCATGATTGGTATAAATCATGAAAGCCTAATTGGTAGTAGATTTGTCCAAATATCCCGTACTGGTCTCGATAATGTTCAGCCGGAATTACGTTCGTCGGAATATAAATTACTTGTGGAAAGATGGTCCCTAATGATGAAGCGACTAATACAATCACAATTAACCAAATGCCCACTTTTACAGATGAGAAAAAATTCCATACTTTATCAATAATCGATTTATTGTATGTTTGTGATCTTCTTGCGGATCCATCATACCGCATATTTAATAGTTTTGTTTTGCCTTCGACCTCTTTTTCATCATTGCTGTTTAACGGTTTTCCACACGAACCACAAAGAATTGTACCCTCTGGGTTAACGTGACCGCAAGCTTCACACACAATTTTCTTCATATTTACCCCTCATTATTGCCCTTGACATTATCCTTGTGGCACGATTTGATCTAAGTTTTCTTGTAAATGATCGAGTGTTAATCCTCCTGTAATCATCTCGACTACTTCCCCATGTTCATCAATGAATAACGTGGCAGGTAATCGATTAACATTATATCGGCGCATTACTTCTCCGGTTTTGTCATGAAAAACAGGGAATGTTAGTTCATATCTATCTACAAAGCGGTCAATTACTAATTCCGTAGCATCTACACTAACTGCAAGAATTTCGATCCCTTTTTCTTTATATTCTGGATAAAGATTTTCCATGAAAGGCATTTCTTGCTCACATGGCTTGCAATAAGTAGCCCAGAAATTGAGCATAACACCTTGACCTTCTAGTTCTGATAAACGAATCGTTTCCTCATCGTCTCCATTCGTAGTCATAAGCTGAAAATTCGGCGCTTGGTCGCCAACTTCTATAACTGTTTTATCCTTCATCCAATTAGATATAAGCGCAAACGCTAATGCACCAACAAGTACAAGCAAAATCACAGTTCGAAAAAACAACCGTTTTCTTCTTTTCTTAACTTTGCTCGTTTGCGCCTCTGTCATTCTATCCAACTTGAACACCCCTTATCCGATTGTACCATTAAAAGCAAGCTTGATATTCGAACAATATTTGAACTTTATTTGACAATTTTATTAGTAAGAGCTCGTAACTGGTTCACTTCTTTAGGAGTCAACTCACGTGAGTCACCTGCATTTAGTCCTTCAAGTGAAATCGGACCGTACTGTTCGCGCTTCAGCTTATCAACTGGAAAACCAATCGCCTCCATCATTCGTCTTATTTGACGATTTTTCCCTTCATGCAAAGTAAGTTCAACAATCGCCGTACGCTTTTTGCTGTCTGCAGACATAAGTTTTGCAGAAGCGGCCTTTAATTGTTCACCTTCAGCCTTTACACCTTTAACCAATTGAAACAAATCTTGCTTTGTAGGTATACCTTTTACTTTTGCAACATACAATTTATCTATTTCATACTTCGGATGCATTAGCAGGTTAGCAAATTCACCATCGTTCGTCAGTAAGATGATACCTGACGTATCATAATCCAATCTGCCAATCGGAAAAATTCGCTCTTTAACAAATGGCAACAGATCGGTAACAACTTTTCTTCCTTTGTCATCCTTCACACTAGAAATAACCCCTCTAGGCTTGTACAGCAAGTAGTAAACCGGCTGCTCTTTTTCTAAAGGCACACCATTAACTTCTATTTTATCGGTTTGTATTACCTTCGTTCCTAATGTGGTTATAACTTGTCCATTAACTTTTACTTTACCAGCTTCGATTAATTGCTCCGCTTTTCTTCTTGATGTTACACCACTTTGTGCAATTACTTTTTGTAATCTTTCTTGTGTGTTTTTCATTTTTATCACCATAACTTATATTTTTATTTTTTGGTTCTTTACTTAAAGGTTGTTGCTTTTTAGTTCATAGTTGAAGTAAACTCCGTCGTAACGTAGTGCTCGTGATTTCCGCTCCGGGCAGTCGCTTTCCGCGGGCACGGCTTCAGCTAACTCAGAAGCAAATGTTTTCGGTGGGACGAGTAATCGCAGTCCCATAGTGCGCTTCTGAGTGGATCTTCAGCTCGCGCTATTCCCGCTGGAGTCGACTGCCCGGAGCTCCAATCACCCGACGCAAATGAGAAATCCCGTTAGCAGCGGAGGAAATCCACTTCGACTCCTGCGGGACTAGCGGCGTAAGTGAGACCCCACAGAACGCAGTTCGATGAGGCTCACTAGCCCCCCTAAGGTGCGCGAAGTGGATTTCCGGAGCGGGTTAACCACTCTCCAAGTTACGACGCATTCTAGTTATTTCCCGCCAGAATCACAACAGTCTTATTTTTATTCTACACGTATTTATTTGTAAACATAACAAGAGCGTTAACAGTCAATGTTAACGCCTAGTTTATAGAAACACAATCGATACAACGACGATTGATGCTATTATACCAATAAAATCAGCTACCAGTCCAACTTTTAAAGCATCCCCCATTCTTCTAATACCGACAGCACCAAAATAAACAGTAATAATATATAAGGTTGTGTCCGTACTCCCTTGCATTGTAGAAGCCAATCGACCGATAAAACTATCTGGTCCGTACGTGCTAATTAACTCTGTCATCATACTCAGCGCGGCTGTTCCTGAGATTGGCCGCACAATCGCCAATGGGACAATTTCTGACGGAATGCCGACAGCGGAAAGTGCTGGGGAGATAAAATCTATTGCTGCATCTAGCGCACCTGATCCTCTTAGAATAGCAATCGACACCATCATACCTAACAAAAAAGGAAGAAGAGAAACTGCCATTTTCACTCCTTCTTTTCCTCCTTCTACGAAAATCTCATACGTTGCAAGCCGCTTCCAAGTTGCTGTAACAAGTACTAATAAAATAATACACGGGATTAGCCATGTACTAATTGTCGTAATTAGACTCATTGTTTATTTTTCCGCACCCTTCTATAATAGAATAGCCGATCGACTATAATCGCAGAAATTGAAGTGATGATTGTTGCGATCAGGGTTGTACCAACAATCTCAGTAGGGGCCGCAGAGTCATATTGCATACGAATCGCAATCACTGTCGATGGTACGATCGTTAAACTAGAGGTATTAATGACTAAAAAGGTAATCATTGACCTTGACGCATGATCGGACCCACTCAACCGCTTCATTTCCTCCATGGCCTTAATTCCCATTGGTGTTGCGGCATTTCCTAATCCGAATAAGTTTGCTGTAAAGTTAGAAAGTATATAGCCCATTGCCGGATCGTCTTTTGGTATTTCAGGGAATAACCTCGTCACAACTGGACGAAAAAGCCTGGCTAGCATGCGTAATAACCCAGCATGCTCAGCCACACGCATCAAACCTAACCAAAATACAAGAACACTAATTAAGCCTATGGATAAGGTAACCGCATCATCAGCACTTTCAAATAAAGCTCTATTTACCTCATCCATTGTTCCATTAAACATCGCATAGACGATGCCAATGATAGCCATCGAAGCCCAAATGATGTTTACCATATTACAAAACCCCTGTTAAGCGGTGGAACATTGTTAATACAGATTGTAGGAAATGCGGTTCTTCTCTCTCATCTGAATAAATCGCTGTTTCAGCTACTATATTCCCGTCTAACTTGTACAATTTTTTCCCAATTACATCTCCATCTTTTTCTTCAAGTGCTTCTGGACTAATGTACGTTGAGACTTCCATTTTATATAGTTCATCTTCTGCAAGCGGTATGGATAGATTTTCTCGTACAAAGCCATTAATGAATACTTCCGAATTGTTTATGTTATACGTTTCTTTACCTTTTTCCTCTATTTTTTCCATGTCAAATTGTTCAAATCCCCAATCAAACAACCGCATATGGTCGTTCCAATCATCTGGTCCATCAATCGTGACGACAATTAACTGCATGCCATCTTTTTCTGCAGTTGTAACGAGTGATCGTCCAGCCGCTTTGGTATAGCCTGTTTTACCACCTGTACAATACTCATAATACTGTGTTAATAATCTGTTTTTATTTCCCCAAGCATATTCTCGTGTTTCCGCTTTATGAGATTTAGCTCCAGTCACTTCTTTAAAAACGTCATTCTCCATTGCATAGCGCATTAATAACGCCATGTCGTAAGCGGTTGAGTAATGCGTGTCGGAATCCAATCCATGCGGATTATCAAAGTGACTACTTGTCATACCGAGCCACGCTGCTTTTTCATTCATCAAATGCACAAAGCCTTCCACGCTACCACCAACATGTTCTGCTATAGCTACTGCAGCATCATTGCCGGACCGAAGCATAAGACCATATACGAGATCTTCCAGTTTCATTTTCTCTCCCTCTTCTAAATAAACCGAAGAGCCCTCCGTGTAGACAGAGCGATGGCTAATTGTAGCATCGGTGTCCAGCTTACCTGATTCTATAGCTATAATTGCTGTCATTATTTTTGTTATACTCGCAATTAAATTTGGGTCATTGGCTGCTTTTTCAAATAACACTCGACCAGTAGATTGTTCCATTAGTATCGCATTTCTAGCTGATACGTTCGGTTTCGCATCTACTTTTATTGGAAGTGCAAACAATAGCAAATTTATACTGCATACTATTAATATTACGTGCTTCAACCCTTCTACCTCCCTGCCTTCGGTATATCTATACAAGTTTATGCGAAAAGGACAGGCGTATGAGTGAAATTTAATTAAGTTCTATTTAAAATGAAGTTAGTTAACACTAGTAGGTACACTCGGCGAGAGTGGTTCGCTTATTTGGAGGTGTAGCGACAGATGCAAGTGAAAATCTTACTGAGAACTGTCACTTGTGGGGGTGATTCGACAGTTGTGGGTTGACATCTACTTGGGAACTGCCGCTAGTTGGGTTGATTCAACAGATGTGCGTTGGCTTCCGATTGGGAAATGTCGCTAGTTGGCTTGATGTGAATGGATAGGTTAGAATGAAAAATCACCAAATTTTCACTGACAAACAACTCTTGTTTGTTATAAGCCAGCTTACAGCAAGCATTTCATTAAATAGGTGCACATTCGGCAACATAAAAGATCACCGACTCACACTCTCGAAACAGAAATCACAACCACCTAAATCACGTCACATAAGTGAAGCAGAATAGAAAACTAAACTATGCTGTGGAATCCGTACTTTTCCAAGGCTGTCGTTTAGGCACACCATTAATCACTAAATCGGATTTAAGCTATTAACCCTCACAATGTCTTCTCACAAATTAAAAGAATAGCAAGCCTCCTACCTATCGGTAAGAGGCTTGCTATTAAAATAATGGCCACTCTAGTGTTTTTGCTTTTGCAAATCGACCTTGCACATCTTCCCAATTAACAACATTCCACCAATTATTCACATAATCTCCTCGTTTGGTTTGATATTGCAAGTAGTATGCATGCTCCCAAACGTCTAGTACGAGTAAAGGAATGACATCCCATAAACTAAACATTTGATGTTTTTCTACGGTTTGTACACCAAGCCTAGCTGCCCTTGGTTGCCAGACAAGAATTGCCCACCCTACACCTTCGACAGATTTAGCTGCTTCTGAGAACAATTGTTTAAATTGCTGAAACGAACCAAAATCCTTGTTAATCTGTGCCAGTAAGGAACCAGATGGTTTGCCACCACCACGCGGTGACATATTAAACCAAAAGATGGTGTGCAAGTAATGTCCTGACCCATTAAATGCTTGCTCCCGCATCCAATGTTTTATTAAATCCTTATCTAGATTTTTCTTATATAATTCTTTTTCTGCCTTATTAAGACCATCGACATATGATTGGTGGTGCTTATCGTGGTGTAGTCTCATAATTTCTTCGGCAATATATGGCTCTAGCGCATTATATTTATACGGAAGTGGTGGCAAGCGATGATTGCCTATTGCTACATAATCTTGTTGACGGGGTTGTTCTTTTAACGCTGCTAATAGATAAATTAGCTTCTGACTTTTTTGTTGTAAATCGATAATCTCATTGTCGGTTATGTCGTCTTTATCAATTTTCTTTTGAACGAGCGCTTTCCATTCTGAAAACTGTGTTTTCCATTCTGTTAACTCTTGCTTTTCATGTCCTAGTTTACTAACTTGGGATTCTACCTTTTCTGCCCATTCTAATAATGCAGATAAGTACTCCTGTTTACTATTCATCGAATCACCTCAGCTATAGCTTATGCTGTTTTTCTTCCTAGGTGATTGTCCTAGCTAAACCGCTCGAATATTGTTTATTCTTTGTCCGCACTCCATGATTCCTTGAAACGCTCAAAAAATAAATCTGCTTCCTGTTCTACATCTTCCTGCTCTACATCTTCAGGTAAAGGCGGCAGTTCCTCAATAGATTTTAAACCAAAATAAGTTAAGAAGTCCTTTGACGTTCCAAAAAGAATAGGACGACCAACACCTTCTTTTCTACCTACCTCTTCAACGAGAGATCTAGTAACTAATGTTTGTACCGGACGATCACTATTTACTCCCCGGATTTCTTCAATCTCTGTGCGCGTAATCGGCTGTTTATAAGCAATGATCGCTAATGTTTCTAATGCTGCTTGTGATAATCTTGATGATTGCGGTGTTTCCATCAATTTTTGGTAATAGAACGTATGCTCTGGTTTCGTTGTTAAATGGTAGATATCCTTCGATTGCATAATGGTAATACCACGTTCTAAATGCTCATACTCATACACCAATTCATTAATGATATGATCAATTTCCGCTCGATTTAATTCTAATATTTTTTGCAATTGCTTCTTACTTAACCCTTCATCACCGGAAGCAAATAATAACCCCTCTGTTATAGCTTTGAATTCTTTTATGTCCACGTCTCATCCTCCATGTGATAAAGCATTAATTCTCCAAAAGGTTTGTTCTGCATACAATAGACATGCTTTGCTTTTATTAATTCCAAAATCGCAATAAATGTTGCGACAATGTGCGAGCGGACGGGTACTTCAAATAGTTGATGAAATGCCAATCCTTCTTTACTTTGACGCAACTGATGAAGCACTTCTTCCATGCGTACTTTTATCGGTATTTCTGCTCGTTGAATTCTCGTTTCTAACGGTTGATTCCATTTTTTTCGTTCAAATACTTTACTCATCGCATGAAGCATATCATAAATGGAAACATCGCCTTGTACGACAGGTTGCTTCTCTTCAAAATAATCAAAGATTTGCGGTGGTCGTGTATAGATTTGATTTGCTTCTAATTCTTTTTCTTTCAATGTATGTGCAGCATCTTTATATTTACGATATTCAATTAGTCTCCGCATTAGTTCTTCGCGTGGGTCTTCTTCATATGTATCGTCCTCTGAATCCAATTCTTGATTAGGAAGCAGCATCTGGCTTTTCATTGCAAGTAAGCTGGCTGCCATAACTAAGTATTCACTAGCTACATTTAATTCCAACTGCTGCATGGTATGAATATAGTGCATATACTGCTCTGTAATCTCAGCAACAGGTATATCATAAATATCGATTTCATACTGGTTTATTAGATGCAACAGTAAGTCTAGAGGACCTTCAAAGGCATCGATCCTTACCTGGTAAGCGTTATTCACAACCATCTTCCTTCCAAACTTCCTGTAGAAATTTTAATTTTTGTCACATTCGCCTATACACATCTCTCCAATTTTCATAGGATATTAATGTAATACAATGATAATCCGAAAAAAGGAGGAATTCAATAATGGGTGCAAATTATGGCGGCGGTTTTGCCTTAATTGTTGTGTTGTTCATTCTTCTAATTATCGTCGGTGCTGCATGGTTGTAATACACCATTAGATAGCCGGGGCCTTTTTGAGCCCTGGCTAGCACCACTTTTTACAATGCCTTTTCTGTCTGCAAAGATTTACTTATCTACTTAGCCACAAAAACTATTATACTATAAGTGTCCAAAATTGGACAAAGCACGACTGATTTAGTTGTGGCTAACACTGAATTTAAAGTTAATAACAAACAGAATTAAAGCAAGAAAGCCAGCTCTGATCCAAAGAGCTGGCTTTAATATCGTTTATTTACAAATCACAACGTTTTAAAAATGCTTCTGTCTGATTAGTTGAACAAACCGTATATTTATTGTTAAAAACGTCCTTCACACCTTGAACCATCTTTTGCCCCAAACCTAAGTTACGATGAGAAGGATTAACAGTAATATGCTGAATAATTGCCCGATCTTCTTCTGTAATCACTCCTACCGCACCTAATATATCCTCTTCTTTCCATAAAAAGAGGTGCCAGTCTGGATTGTTTTCGTATTCTTTTATCGTCTGCTGCAGTCTTTTCACTTCTTTTTCGTCAGGCATAAAAGACAGCAAACCCATCGCAATTTTTTCGAAATTCTTTTTGTACCGAATTAGCATATGAGACCCCTCATTAAAAATTAGCATCTGTAAAATAGTGAACGACCAATCATTCCGTTTCAATTCTTGTAAATAACTAAGATTACGTGAATTATATCGTATTAACAACGGATAGTCTATGGTAAATAAGCACATTTAACAAAAGCGTAAATTATATCCATCTAATAGTATTCTTATGAGATGCGTTTATTATGTAATTTTACTTTGATCTCAAAATATGAATTATTTGGTAGCCGTCTGACATTTGTCCATTGCGTTTAAATGGAACAAGGTTGAACAGTGCCATCCAGCCATTAAACAACAGCAATAACTCGATGAAAAAACTTGTAAAATCTTGTTTAAACACATAAAGTACAACAACTACAAAAATATTTAAGATTGGTCCCGCTAGCGTAATAACAATCCGTTCAAGCTTTGTAAACTCGACGGTCCGCGTACTTAAGGCCCTTCCTCCAAATAAAATATACTTGTGAAATACGACATTTATCTTAAGGAGCTTGATAGACTTAAACGCGTTGCCACTACCAATATGCAGTGTAACCTCGTCTGCATTTACGAATACTGCTCCAAGGGCATGTCCAAATTCATGAACAATTATCCCAATTGGTGCTATAACAAGCATGTAACAGACTAACAGAATAAATTCAATCGCGGACCATCCCCTTCCCGGTTCTCATAAAACAGCACCATAAGGACAAGAAAAAAGCGAGTCCGAAGACTCCCTTTTTTATACTTCTTCTACATGTACTTTTTTCATTACGTCACCTTGTTTAATTCTGAGTACAGTATCCATGCCTTCGGTAACTTGTCCAAAAACAGTGTGAACACCGTTTAAATGTGGTTGTGCTTCATGCACAAGAAAGAATTGACTGCCGCCTGTATCTTTTCCTGCATGTGCCATTGAAAGAGAACCAGCAACGTGTTTATGTGGATTTCCTTCTGTTTCACATTTGATCGTATAGCCTGGTCCACCAGCACCAGTTCCAGATGGGTCGCCACCTTGAGCTACGAAACCTGGAATAACACGGTGGAAAATCACGCCATCATAAAAGCCACTGTTCGCTAGTTTTTCAAAGTTTGCTACCGTGTTAGGAGCTGCTTCATCATACATTTCAATTTTAATTACTTCACCATTTTCAAATTCAATTGTTGCTTGTTTCATGTTAAATTTCCTCCTTTTTATTCATACGATAAATCGTTTCTTACAACATCTTTAAATGTTTCACGCTGAATGACTAAACGATCTTCTCCATCTTCAATAAACACGACTGCCGCTTTCGGGAAACGATTATAATGATTGGACATGGAATAACCATATGCACCTGTACTGAATACAGCGAGTAAATCTCCATGCTCTACAATGGGAACATCTAAATCCCATATTAACATATCTCCAGATTCGCAACACTTTCCAGCAATCGATACTTTTTCTACTAGCGGCTGATTTACTTTATTGGCAACAACTGCATCATACTTCGCTTGGTATAAGGCTGGTCGGATATTATCTGTCATACCGCCATCAACGGACACGTATTTACGAACGTTTGGAATATCTTTGATTGATCCTAACGTATAAATAGTCGTACCCGCATTACCAACAATCGCTCTACCTGGCTCTATCCAAATTTCTGGTAACGACATATCATTCCGCTCTACCTGCTTTGTCACTTCTTTGACAAGCGCTTCCACATACCCGTTTAGCGGTAATGGATCATCATCTTTTGTATAACGGATTCCAAAACCACCACCCAAATTTAATACTTGTGGTTCGTAATTATAGTCATTCTTCCACGCTTTAAACGTATCGAACAGCCTTCTCACTGCCATTACAAAACCATCAGTCTCAAAAATTTGTGAACCGATATGACAATGTAATCCTTTTACGGAAATATTAGGTTCTTTTTGTACTAATTTAAAAGCTTGTTCTGCTTGACCATTGGATAAATCGAAGCCGAATTTTGAGTCTTCATTCCCTGTTAATATATAATCATGGGTGTGTGCCTCAATCCCAGGTGTAACCCGTAATAACACGTTTACAGTGTGGTCATAGTTTTTTAGTACATCTTTTAATAACTCTATTTCATAAAAGTTATCGATCACAATACAACCAATTTTATGTTCGACTGCCATTTCTAGTTCTTGAAAGCTTTTATTGTTTCCATGCATATGAATTCTTTCTACAGGAAAATCCGCCTGTAATGCTGTATACAATTCTCCTTGAGATACCACATCTAAGCTCAGCTTTTCTTGTTTAGCTATTTGAAGCATCGCAACAGATGAAAATGCTTTGCTTGCATAAGCAACTTGTGCCCGGATACCTAAGTGATCAAAAGTATCTACAAAAGCTCTTGCATTATCACGAATCATATTAACATCATATACAAACAATGGCGTACCATATTTGTTTGCCAAATAGGCTGCATCAACTCCACCTATAGTTAAATTCCCTTCCGTATTTGCTACAAGAGATCGGCTCATTTATTCACACCTCCATACATGTCTAGACTGCAAGCGAAAATCCCTTATCACCATTATCCATTATTCTACAACGAATAACATAATGATTAGGACAAGGGATTCTATAATGGTTAAGACTCATCTATAGAGGATATACATCTTAAGCCAATAATAAAATTAATTTACCATAACTTGCAATACAGTTCAACTTTTAGTTACGGTTGCTTGTTGTCATTTCGCGGATGAACAATGCCTGGTCTTTGTTTTGTCAATGGTACAGAAACACGGAAAATAATTTGCGTTAGCGCTTTGCCATCAAACGGGAGAAATGGCCATAAATATGGTGTATTCAATGATTTCGTGCACGCTAACAACAGGACATACAGTGTAAAACCAATGACTAGTCCTTTGGCACCGAAAAAAGCGGTTATGATCGCAAGGATGACCCGACTAATTTTGTTAGCCATGCTTAATTCATAACTTGGGGTCGCAAAAGAACCAATCGCACTAAGTGCAACATATAAAATAACCTCTGCACTAAATAACCCTACATCGATCGCGATTTGTCCGATTAGTACTGCTGCAATTAACCCCATTGCTGTTGATAAAGGGGTAGGGGTATGGATCGCAGCCATGCGTAAAAACTCGATACCAATGTCGGCCATAATTAACTGCAAAATAATCGGGATATTCCCCTGTTCATTTGGGCCTATGAATTGCAATTCCGCTGGTACCATCGTTGGATCTTTTACCATCAATAACCAAAGAGGTAATAAAAAAATCGACATACATATACCGAAAATCCTGATCCAGCGGATAAATGTACCAACGACAGGAGCTTGTCGATATTCTTCCGCATGCTGTACATGATGAAAGTATGTTGTAGGTGTAATGATCATACTTGGAGATGTATCAACCATAATTAACACATGTCCTTCGAATAAATGGCTTGAGGCAACATCCGGCCTTTCTGTATAGCGAACCATTGGAAAAGGATTAAATCCTTGTTTTACAAGATACTCCTCAACCGTTTTGTCCGCCATCGATAAGCCATCTATTTCAATGTGTTTCATTTCATCTTTAATTAATTTTACTAAGCCAGGATCAGCTACATCCTGTATGTAGGAGATACATATATCCGTTTTTGAACGTTCTCCGACTTTTACAATTTCATTTCTTAGTCTTTCATCTCTTACTCTTCTTCTCGTCAGCGCAGTATTTTCTATAATGTTTTCTGTGTATCCATCTCTTGATCCACGAACAACTTTTTCCGTATCAGGTTCTTTTGGTGAACGCCCTGGGTAGCTTCTCACATCCACGACTAAAGTATCACTCGCTCCGTCAATAAATACGACGATTAAGCCAGATAACAGCTGATCCACTGCCTCATCCATCGATGAGACACGTGTAACCTGTTGATGGACTAATCTGTTTTCAATAATATCTGGTACTTTTAGTGTGCTTTTCTCGTTGTCATTTATTTCTACTAACTTTTTTAGTAGTTCTACAATAATAGCGGTATCGCAAAGCCCTGTTAAATAATACAAATCAACTTGCTTTTTTAAGACTGTAATTTTCCGGTATCCAATATCAAAAGAAGTTCCTACGCCAATATGTTCTTTCAAATAAGCTTGGTTTTCTTTAATCTTAGCGGAGATTGGATGTTTCGTTTTTGGCATGATTTCCACCTCTCTCTAAAATAATTTCAATCGCTTTTCTTGTGATAGGAGAACCTTTTTTTATATCATCACTTCCCCGCATTTTCCCTATATCACCAATTGCGATTACTACGGGAATGTCCAATTGGTCTAAAGAATAAATTGTGTCGCCATTGATTCGGCCATGTTCTGGGATAGGTACTCCTTCTTTATCAACGCCATTTGGGATCAACTTCCCATCTTTGTCAATCGAAAAATTAACTCTCGTCCATTCCATATTCCTTGTATTGGCTGCAACAGCAATCGCGCCAATGATCTCAATTGTGTGATCATTGGCTATATCGATGAGAATACGTTCCCCCGCACCAACTCCAGGTATACCCGCATCATCAATAAGCACATACACCGGGTCATGCTTTGCGCTATGAATCGCTTTTATAACCTCTTCAGAAGAGACATGAGAAGGGTTATCGGACAAATAAGCTAAACATGTACCGCCTAACTTGCCCGCCAAATAATCCAGTGTTTTTCTGGCATATTCATCCCCATCAGTAATGATAATCACTTTTCTTTTGTCCATGGTGTTACCCCCTTCCAACAACAGAAAGTTTACTTAACAAAAATCAGCCATTGAAATAATGATCCACATATTTTACCTAAAACAATTGCCATCATAAACCAAATAAGGTGACTTTGAAGCCCTACACGTTTGGCTAATATCGGAAATACATTCAGGACTTCGGTTAGAGCTGCTGCGAGCATTCCAACAAATACACCGTGAAACGCTCCCCAAATGACAACGACAAGTAAAGATACGTGCAAAACGGCATTTGTAAACGACAAATAAGTACCAAATAGTGCCCCAAGAATAACAGCTGCTTCATATACGCGAATAAACCGATTTGTTTTTGTTAATTGAGTTAGTCTTGGTATAATGCCCAAAACCGTTAAAAAAGCTACAAGTCCACCACCAACAATTAGACCTGATGCAAGCCCAATAAAAAGTTCACTTAGACGAATGATCATGTCTATTGTGATCTACATCATTTTCATAGTACGTAATATAGCGATCTAAATCTTGTTGGTAGTTAAACATTTCTACTTCTAATGGACTCGGCTCTTCATTTAGACGTTTTTTCAACAAATGATTAAAAAACAATGTCATCCCAATACCGAGACCAAGTGAGTACGGCACTTGTATCCACAATGGATAAGCCTCTTCTTCACCAGTCAGCAAATAGTGTAATTTCTGTTGAACCTCTTGCATACTCACATCATAGTGAAAATTCATAATCGCCATTGCCGTTCCAATAAACATTAACAGCCAGATTATGGATACAAAAAAAATCGAAGAAACTTTTTTAGGCTTTTCGATTTTTAAAATCGTTTGTTCCGGGCCAAGCGGTTGGAACTCCACCTCAGGGAATTGTTCAATTAATTGAGAAATAACCTGAAACACATCAATAACCAGCATCGATCGGTCTTGCTCACTTACTTTATATATTTTTGTTTGCTTCATTTTTTTTAACAAACTACTATCACCAGTCAAAAATGCAATATCTTCTAAGTACACCACTTCATTTTTGGTAACCTTCGTGTACTTTCTTAAGCGAATATAAATAATTCCCCCCATGATAAATTTCCTCCTTTTCGGAAATTCTTACTGTTAGTATGAGTGTTATAGCCTGAATCATACACAAATAAGAAAAGTGCAGAGCGCCGCTTAGAAACGTAGCGACTGGAGCGAATCGATTGAGATAAAGGAATCATGCCCCTGCAAAAGGGGTATGTCGACGTTGGACGGCAAGTCCGCCTTTAGTCGATCTTCCATAAAACTTGAATCGATGATGACTTATCGGAAGGTGATTCGTGAAGTCGACTAGTACATGTTTATGTCCTTTCTTTTCTAATAAAAAAATCAACGTGCATACTTTCGCATGTGCGCTGATTCTTATTTTCATAATAAATATAATACTTTTTTATGCGGCGAGCCAGCTTTGGACTCCTCGCTCGTGATTTTTCTAAACACCTATTTGGTCTTTTATAAAATCCAATATCTTCTTCTCTAAGCGGGACACCTGTACTTGTGATATCCCTAACCTTTCTGCAACTTCTGATTGTGTCTTATCTTTATAATATCGCAAGTAGACAATCAGTCGTTCTCTTTCTTCAAGACTGGAAATGACTTCTTGTAGCGCGAGTTTGTCAAACCATTTTGTGTCTTGGTCGGCGATTTGATCGAGTAACGTAATTGGGTCACCATCATTTTCATAGACAGTTTCATGAATCGAATGCGGAAGTTTCGCAGCCTCTTGAGCATGTACAATATCTTCTGGCGGCAAATCTAGTTCAATCGCCAGCTCGTTTATTGTTGGCGTCCGCCCCATTTCTTTTGTTAGCTCGTCCCTTTTCTTACGTATCTTGTTCCCTAATTCTTTTAAAGAACGACTTACCTTAACACTGCCATCATCCCGAATAAACCGCTGTATTTCCCCAATAATCATTGGGACAGCATAAGTAGAAAAGCGAACATCATAGGATAAATCGAATTTATCAATTGATTTCAACAATCCGATACATCCAATTTGGAACAAATCATCCGGATCGTACCCGCGGTTTATAAAACGCTGCACAACAGACCAAACGAGTCGCACATTTCTTTCTACCAATATATCTCGTGCATCCTGATCTCCATGTTGACTTTGGTATATATATGCCTTTACCTCTTTATCGGTCAGTTGCTCATCCTTTTCCGACTTTTTTATTTTCATTTGCATAGGCATCCCCTTAATTGCATAAGGTTTTACTCTTTGAGAAATTTTTGATCAATTTGATCGTTGTACCTTCATTTGGACCTGAAGTAATTTCCACTTTATCCATAAAGTTCTCCATAATAGTAAAACCCATTCCTGACCTTTCTAATTCAGGCTTAGAGGTGTATAAAGGCTGAATTGCTTCATCGACATTTTCAATGCCAACACCCTCATCCCTTATCGTTAGCTCGACTTGCTCTTCATCAATACTACAAGCAATGTAAATTTTCTGATCTGTTTGATTGTCATAGCCATGAATGATGCTATTGGTAACTGCTTCAGAAACAACTGTCTTTATTTCCGTTAGCTCATCCATTGTTGGATCAATCTGCGCTACGAATGCTGCTACTGTCACGCGGGCAAACGATTCATTTGCACTAATACTTGAAAACTCTAACTGCATGGAATTTTTCATGACGCCACCCCCAAGCTTAATAGGGCAAATTCTTCACTATCTTCTAAGCGAATAATTTTGAACATCCCTGACAATTCAAACAAACGTTTAACTGCCGGGGAAATAGAACAGACAACCATTTCTCCACCTAACTGCATGACCTCTTTATACCTTCCTAAAATAACGCCTAGGCCTGAGCTATCCATAAAAGCCAATTGCTCTAAGTTTAAAATGACGTGTTTCACATTCTTTTCCCACAAAGCATTCTGCCATTGTTTCTTTAAGTCTTCCGCTGCATGGTGATCTAGCTCACCTGTTAGACGGACTAATAACACATTTTCTTTCGTTGATAATTCAATAGAAAGACTCACTACTTTATTCCTCCTTTTACTTTCTGTAGTGAATCTTTTCTTGATGTGTAAGCGAAAATCCTTCTAGTCGACAAAAGAAGTGCTAATTCGTAAAAAGAAGTGTTTATTATCGGTTTTTCAACAATTCTTCAAAGGACCGCTTGAATAACGTGAAAATATTAGCATTTTTAACATCTTTGCTAACGACTATTTCTGTCTCTGACAACAATTCATTGTTGTTTGTTACTTGTAAGACACCAACTTTATCTCCTTTTTTGAGAGGTAGTTGTAAGTCATTATCTAATTTAACGATTGTACTAACATCCTCTAATTTCTTGCCCTTTTCATGTAGGATAGAAACAGAATCTTCTGTAATGATATCAACATTATCTTGATCTGCTTTAATAAGATTTAATTTAGTGACAGGTTGATTTTGCTTAAATAATTGTGTCGTTTCATATCTTGCAAAACCATAATCAAGCATTTGAGAAACATCACTATTTCGCTTTTTCGGTGTCTCTGCTCCCATAACTACTGCCACTAGCCGCATGTTATTCTTCTCTGCAGTTGCCGTTAAGCAATACTTCGCTAATGTTGTAAAACCTGTTTTTAATCCATCTACGCCAGGGTAAAACTTGACGAGTTTATTTGTATTAACGAGCCAAAACTCATCTTCGGTACCTTTGCGCAAATAATCTTCATATATACTTGTGTATTCTGTAATTTCCTTATGCTTTAACAATTCCTTCGCCATAACACCCATGTCATATGCGGTACTATAGTGGTCATCTACTGGTAGACCAGTTGTATTCTGAAAACGCGTATTTTCTAAACCAAGTTCAGCGACTTTATTGTTCATCATTTGTACAAATGCATCTTCACTACCGGCAATTCTTTCTGCTAAAGCGACACTAGCATCATTTCCTGATGCAACAGCAACGCCTTTTAACAGGTCTTTTACGGTCATTTCTTCTCCAGCTTCAAGAAAAATTTGTGACCCACCCATTGAGGCTGCATTTTCACTGACGCGGACCTTTTCATCTAGTTTAATCGTCTCCTCATCTAGTGCTTGCATAATCAAAATTAATGTCATTATTTTTGTCATACTTGCTGGCGGCAGTTGATCGTGTGCATTTTTTTCGTAAATAATCTTCCCTGTGTCTCGTTCAAGTAAGATTGCCGATTGAGCACTTTCTGCTAAATTCAACTGATTTTCTGTATTTTCTTTTTTGTCCTCGTCACCACTTTCTTCTGCAAGGATTGGAGCCGTTCCTAAACTAGCAAAGATCATGGTGCTAATTAGTGTCAGTAATATGTACTTTTTCATGGACTAACCTCCAAATAATCATAGTATCTAGTATTTTTTCCATGAAGTCTCATTTTTATAACAAAAAAAATAACTTAGGAGCAAATACTCCTAAGTTATTTTTATTTTAGCTGTTTTCTACAAGATTGTTGTTAATGCGCAAAATGCTAAACTTCAGCGTAACGTGTTAAGCAACTCTGCCTGTCTATTCCGCACCACGCTGTTTCCCGCGAAATTGGAGCATTTCTTTACATTACGACGGATTTCGTTTCAAACATGACATAAAGTGCAACAACTTCTACGAAAAGAGCCTTATTTTATTACTTTGTAAATGAGATGCTTCGTGTCAACAGGCGTTGTTGAAATGTTAAAAGCACCTTTAACTTTATTGTGTGAATCATCGAGACTATTCTTTTGATCATAATGTAAGGTAGCTAATGCTTCACCAGCTTTAACGTTGTCACCAATTTTTTTGTGAAGTGTAATTCCTACACCATAATTGATTTGATCATCCTTTGCTGCTCTACCGGCACCTAAGAACATGGCAGCTATTCCAATCGCTTCTGCATCTATTTCTGATATATATCCTTCTGTTTCAGCGGTAACCTCAAGGTGATGCTTCGCTGAAGGTAGCTTTGTTACGTCTTCGATCATGGCAACATCGCCACCCTGAGCAGCAACAAACGCTTTAAAAGCTTCAAATGCTTTACCATTATCCAAATTTTTCTCTAAGGCATGATAAGCCAGCTCATAGGAGTCAAATACACCAGCGAGCACGGTCATGTGTGAAGCTAGTTCAAGCGCTAGGCGTCGTAAATCAGCAACAGGTTTTCCTTGCAATACTTCAATCGCTTCTTTCACTTCATTGGCATTACCAACTTCAAACCCTAGCGGTTGGTTCATATCACTAATTACTGCCACTGTATTTCGTTCTAAATTGTTACCGATCTTAACCATAGCGTTCGCTAAAGACGTCGCATCTTCTACCGTCTTCATGAAGGCACCTGAGCCAGTTTTTACATCTAAAACGATACTTTCAGCACCAGATGCTAGCTTTTTGCTCATGATCGAGCTTGCTATTAAAGGAATCGACTCGACAGTTGCTGTTACATCACGTAGGGCATACAGCTTCTTGTCGGCAGGTGCTAGATTTCCTGTTTGACCAGCTACTGCGAGCTTGTGAGTGTTAACATTCTCGACAAACATTTCCTTTGTCAGTTCTACCGTCAAGCCTGCGATTGATTCGAGTTTATCTAACGTTCCACCGGTATGACCTAACCCACGTCCAGACATTTTCGCGACTGGAACACCTACAGAAGCTACTAATGGTCCTGTAATTAGTGTCGTTTTATCACCAACACCACCGGTAGAGTGCTTATCGACTTTTGGGCCATCGATGGCTGATAAATCGATTGTTTCCCCTGAATCTACCATTGCTTGCGTTAACGTGGCTGTTTCATTTTCAGTCATCCCTTTAAAATAGATCGCCATTAAAAGAGCTGATGCTTGGTAGTCTGGTATCGTCTCCGTTGTATAACCTTGGATAAAGAACTGAATTTCTTCTGTATTCAGCTCTTCTCCTAGTCTTTTTTTATGAATTATATCTACCATCCGCATGTGATCACCTTAACCTTTTGTTGTTTCTGGAAGTGTCTCCACGATTTGTTTTACAAATCTAAGGAAATCTTCTCGTACCTTTTCCGTCGTATCCATTACTTCTTGGTGTGATAATGGTTGGTCCAAAATCCCAGCAGCCATGTTAGAAATACAAGAAATACCTAATACACGCATGTTCGACTGATTGGCGACAATTACTTCTGGGACGGTAGACATACCTACTGCATCGCCCCCGAAAGTCCGTAACATCCGTATTTCCGCAGCAGTTTCATACGAAGGTCCCGTATTAGCCACATACACACCTGCTTGTACCTTTAATCCTAGCGAATCAGCAGAAGCTTTCGCATGGTTGACTAATTTTCGATCATAGGCTTCCGACATATCTGGAAATCTTGCACCTAATGATTCTTCGTTCGGTCCGATCAATGGATTAGTACCCATATTATTTATATGATCCGTAATTAACATTAAATCACCAGGTTCAAAACTTTCATTAATCCCACCAGCTGCATTTGTTACGATTACTGTTTCGATACCTAATTGTTTCATCACGCGAACTGGAAATGTTACTTGTTCCATCGTATAGCCTTCGTAAAAATGGAACCTTCCTTGCATTGCAATCACTTGTTTACCTTGCAGCTGACCAATCACTAATTGTCCTTTATGGCCTTGTACTGTTGATTCTGGAAAATGCGGAATATCTTTATAAGCAACCGTAATCTTGTCCTCAATTTCTTCCGCTAATACGCCTAAACCAGAACCTAGTATTAAACCAATCGTTGGTTGTTTCTTTACTTGTTTATTAATATAAGTTGTTGCTTCCTTTAATGGTCGAAGTGACATTATTGTTTCCCCCTTTTATTTTGCTTTAGGTTGTTTTCTAATAGATTGTTGTTGCGTATACGAAATAAAATGCGTCGTAGTACTTAGGTGCTCACGATCTTTGGTGTGCACCGCTCCGTCCCTACACTTCATAAAAGGTGTAACAGTACCCTAAGCTGTGGAAAAATACGCCACTCCAGCGGGAAAGGAACAGTCTGAAGACCCCGCAGTGAGCGCTCTTTGCGAGGGAGGAGGAGTAGAGCGTTCCCCGCGGAAAGGGCGTATTTTTCCACAGCGACGTTGTAGCACATCACTAAGCACTACGTCGGAGATTAGCTAAACTATGAATGCATAAAACCCATAAATCTTACGAAAAGTGACCTTTATTTAAATATCTCCTAAAAAGCTTTTTCCGTATTCCGGTAATTTAACGGAGAAGTTGTCCGCTACAGTTGCACCAACATCAGCAAACGTTTTTCTAATCGGCAGTTCTTTTGCTTGCTGTAGACCTTTATAGTAAACGAGCAACGGTACATATTCTCTTGTGTGATCGGTACCGTGATGCGTCGGATCGTTACCATGATCAGCTGTAAGTATAAGTAAATCGTCTTCTTTTAATTTATCCAATACTTCTGGAAGTCTACGGTCGAAAGTTTCTAGTGCTTCTGCATAACCTTGTGGGTCGCGGCGATGTCCATATTTGGCATCGAAATCAACCAGGTTTAAGAAGCTTAGGCCATTAAAGTTCTGATCCATAGAAGCAACTAGCTTTGTCATGCCATCTTCATTATCACTCGTACGAACTGCTTCAGTTACACCTTCATTATCATAAATATCAGATATTTTCCCTAAGGCTATTACGTCAAAGTTTTCATCTTTAAGCTCATTCATGACGGTGCGACCAAATGGTTTAAGCGCATAATCATGACGGTTTGACGTGCGTTCAAACGCGCCAGGTTCACCGATAAATGGCCGAGCAATCACGCGTCCAATCATATATTCTTCCCTCAATGTTAGCTCACGAGCAATTTCACAGATTTTATACTGTTCCTCAATCGGAACAATGCCTTCGTGCGCCGCTATTTGAAGCACAGAATCGGCAGAGGTATAGACGATAAGTGCACCTGATTTCATATGTTCTTCACCAAGCTCGTCCAAGATTTCTGTTCCAGAAGCTGGCTTATTTCCGATAATTTTTCTACCGGTACGCTGCTCTAGTTCCTGCACTAAATCATCAGGAAATCCATCCGGAAAGGTGCGGAAAGGTTGTTCAATATGTAAGCCCATCAATTCCCAGTGCCCTGTCATCGTATCTTTTCCGTTCGAAGCTTCTTCCATCTTCGTAAAGTGTGCCTGTGGATGATCTGCTTTTTCAATTCCTTTGATTTCTTTGATATTACTTAATCCTAACTTTGCCGTATTTGGCATATGTAACCCATTTGTACGCTCCGCTATGTGCCCTAGCGTATCTGCACCCACATCATTAAACGCTGCTGCATCTGGAGCTTCGCCAATCCCGACGGAGTCTAATACAATTAAAAATATTCGTTGAAACTTAGGCATGATTATTCCTCCATTACGTTCTTCTAGTAGTTCTATTTCCACGAAATAGTGTTCATTAATCTGATAAACATGCTTACTTTCCCATGATTTTGCAGAATTATGCTAAAAACAAAAGTGCAGAGTGCTGGTTTATGACTTACGGAACAAGACCGGAATCAAGAAAGACCCTTGTTTCTGCTGTGCAAATTCAATAAAGCTTTCCTTCGATTAGTTAATTGTCCCACCGAAACCTTTTGCACGCTCTCCCCTCACCCTCGTATGAAGATAATGGAAGTCACGCTAGTCACTTACACTAAACTTTGTTCAGGTATTTAATATAGAATTTATTAAGCACGAGGATGATATGATTTATAAATATCTTTTAATCTAGCTTTCGAGACATGCGTATAAATTTGCGTTGTCGAAATATCAGCATGTCCTAGCATCTCCTGAACGGAACGAAGATCTGCCCCATTTTCTAATAAATGCGTGGCAAAGGAATGTCGTAACGTGTGCGGTGTGATCTCTTTATTAATCCCCAACTGTTTGGATATCCCTTTAAGAATCTTCCAAAACCCTTGCCTTGATAACGGTCTTCCGTGATGATTCACAAACAAGGCATCGGTGCTTTTTTTTCGCACTAATGTGTCTCTACTTTGAGCTAAATACGCTTCTACAGCTTCTTTCGCTAAATCACCTAGTGGGATAATTCTTTCTTTCGAGCCTTTACCAAAGCAACGAACAAAGCCCATCGTTAAGTGTAGATCCGTTACTTTTAAGGATGTTAGTTCTGAAACTCGTAATCCCGTAGCGTATAGTACCTCTAGCATCGCTCGATTGCGGATCGATAGTGGGTCCGATCCATTAATCGATAGCAGTGTATCTACCTCTTGAGATGATAAAACCTTCGGGAGCTTCCTCTCTTTCTTTGGTGTTTCAATGTGCAAGCTGGCATCCTTTTTCACACCGTATTCCCGAACAATAAATTGATGAAAGGCGCGAATTGAAGACAAGCTTCTTGCTATTGTAGCGGCTGATTTTTTTTGGTCATTTAAATGATACAAGTATTGTAAGACATGTGTTCTTTCCACATTTGCCCACTGATTCACTTGTAATTGGCTTGAAAGATATGTACTGTAGCCTTTCAGATCTCTACGGTACGATTGTAACGTGTTATCTGAAAGGCCTCTTTCAACAAGTAAATAATGATAATAATCATTGAGTTCATCTTGCATGGCATCCTTACTCCCCTAAACGAAAAAAGATAGACATCCGGTCGATTATATCCTGTCCTTCATTGTTGTTAAAAACTTTTATCGCTCTTCCTTCTGGTGGATCATAGCGATGGTAGTTTTCATACTCTGCATGCATCGCACGAAGACCGAAATAAAAAAGTAATGTACATGCGACAAAAATAACAAAAATCTTTAAGGTTTCTCTTATTAATGTAATTATCGACTTCATGATCATATCTCCTTATACATAGACAAGTTTTCTATTACAAAGATATGCCAAAAAGCCCTTCAAATATACGTATAATATGAGAAATGCAAAGGCGTATTCCAAAAAACACCCTTATATTTGTGATTACTAAACCTTATTACAAATTTGCTTTTTAAATTTAATTACTTTAATCATACCACAATTGCAGACCAGAAAATCGTAACAACGACAAAAAGCCTTTTAACGAAAAAGGCTTTATTAGACAAGATTATAAGTTAGATTGGTTTGTGTCACCTTGACACTTTCTACAAATCCCATGAAATGTTAGACGGTGATCTTTCACTTTGAAGCCCCAATCCTTCTCTACTATTTTCTCAACATCTTCTAGTAAGTCATCAACAATTTCTTCAACAGATCCACATTCCATACAAACTAAGTGATGGTGAAAATGTGTGGCACCTTCTTTTCTTAAGTCATAACGAGAAACGCCGTCACCAAAATTAATTTTATCTACTATTTTAAGTTCGGTTAATAATTCTAGTGTTCGATAAACTGTTGCTAGCCCTATTTCAGGTGCTTTATCTTTTACAAGGAGGTAAACATCCTCTGCACTCAAATGATCTTCTTCGCGTTCTAACAACACCCGTACCGTCGCTTCACGTTGCGGTGTTAATTTATAGCTTTGTGCATGCAGTAGTTTCTTTATCCGTTCAATTCGATGCTCCATGTATGAAACCCCCCCTTACAAGTCCATTTTCATTATAAGCAGAGGGGAAATGTGTGTCAATTAAAATAATTATCATTTATAAATAATAATTATTTCTTACTTAATAATAATTCTTGATTGTACATCCATTCGACCACCATTTGCATCGCATTATTGGATACAAATGCTTCGATAAACGAGGCTGCTGCCAATACAATCATTAAGCATAAAAACAACACACTATAGCGCATGAAAGGCGCCAATATTGGTTGTTGTAGTTTTCTAGAAAATAATTTTTGTAATAATGTCATCGAAAAAATCATCGCAACACTAGCTGCAATCAAATAAACTGGAATAATTATAAAGTTCTGAGGAGCAATCGATGCTGCTGCGAACAAAAAACCTTGCCATCCTAGTTGATTAACGAAAAAGCCGACTGTGAATCCAACAACAAGACCTTTAACAAACAACAAAATCCATATAATTGGTAAGCCAATAATCGATAGTCCCAATATAAATAATAATAACATGAATTGTAGGTGATATAAGAAACTTTCCTTAAACATTTCTTGCGTATTTATAAACGGCTCCTCAGTAATGTGCACAAAAAATCGATCTAAATAAAAGAACAAATCGTTCGTCTGGATAAAGTTCATGCTATTTACAATAACTGCCCCGAACACGATTCCTATTAAAAATAACACGAGCATAAAAAAATAAATGACAGCATAATTTTGCATATGTTCTTCTGCCACATTTGATTTCTTTAACATCAGTATCCTCCATTCGTCTACTAACTCTTGTAGTACAAATCTATGAGGAAAACTGAAAGAATAGACCAAAAAATATAATCGATTATTTTGGTTCTACGTTAATAGAATACTGTATTTTACCATATTTACCGCCGCCACCTGCATCTATATCGAAATTACCTTCTCGCATGCTACAAATCGCTTCCGCAATTTTGTTTGAGACCACTTTTTTTAACTCAGCTGGTGTAGCTTTATGCAGGACATACATTTCTGTCCCTAGAGCAGCTAGTAAGTTGTTAAGTGTTTTCGGACCTAACGTCGGTATATATTCTAATGGTACTTGATACATGTACGGCGGTCTTGCTGAAGAAGGTTGATTCGTATCTTTTAGCTCTTGGATGCGATCGGAAACACCTTTAACCGAGCTCACAGACCCACAATTCTGACAAGCTTGATTTTCACCTACTGCAGACAGACACGAGCTACAAACTGTACTATAATACTTTCCTAACAACGGATGCAGTCCATAATTCGCATCGATGCAGCGCCCATCCACATTATGAATGGCATATTCAAATTCCGTAAATGAGGGATGCTCCATCGTTATTGCCTGATACTCTCTCGCGATCTTTGCTAATGAATGTGCGTCAGAATTAGTTAAAAACGTATAGTTATGTAGCTCGCTTATTTGGTCTGCCATTGGTGTATCAGAGCTTAATCCTAATTCGATAGCATCGACCAGATCAGCATCAAGCACTTCCGCTAACGACTGCTCCACCCCTTTGCCATACAAGCTTTTAAAAGGCGTAAAGACGTGTGCAGGGATAAACAGCCCACCTAACTCTTTTGTCTTATATTGCAGTTGTTTAGCTGTGCCATAATACCGCTGTGAACTGAGATTAATATTCGTCATTCGTTCCGAGAGCCAGCCAGTAAACTGTTTCATTTTAATTAACGTCGGCAAAAAGCAGAGCACATGAATTGGCCCTCTACAATTTTCATCATAGATTTCAATTTCAGAACCTAGTAATAAGGTAACATCTTTAAACCGGATACCACCGCCTTCCAATTCATAGGCACTTCCTTCTCCGATTAATTGCTCAATTTCTTGTTGTACGGCCGGAGCATGACAGTCAATCACTCCGACTAGATCAATCCCTTTTCTATGATTTGCTTCTTGCAATATATTCGTTAGCGTTAATGTTTTCGATCCGGTTATTTTGACTGGATTACCGTGATGATCTCTTCCGATATGAATATGTAAATCAGCATAATAAGTAGATAAAGACACCTATTTCATTCCTTTTAATTGTAAGTATTGGATAGCATAAACGGTTTTAACATCATGGATCCGTTGTTCATTTACCATTTGGATTGCTTCATCTAAACTTAATTCCATTAGTTCAACAAATTCATCTTCATCTAAAGCTTTTGATATATGTAGTTGTTTTAAATTTTCTGCTTCATAAATATAAATAATTTCGTCTGCAAATCCTGGTGACGTATAAAACGATGTTACATAAGTAAGCTGCTCTGTTGTGTACCCAGTCTCCTCTTCCAATTCTCTTAAAGCTGTAACATCCGGTTTCTCGCCTGTTTCCATTTTTCCAGCGGGTATTTCGATAATACTTTTCTCAAGTGCTTTACGATATTGTTCTACAAAAACTATTTTTTCGTCAGGAGTGATTGCGATCACCGCTACTGCACCGGGATGCTTTATTATTTCACGCTTAGATGTTTTGCCATTTGGTAATAACACATCATCTACTCGTAGGTTTATCACTTTACCTGTAAAGATTTCTTCTGTTTGCGTTGTTTTCTCTTCAAATTTTATCATTGTACATTCCCCTCTCAGAAAGGCTATATTTTCTATTTTAGCATGATTAGCATTCACATTAGTTGAGTTTAGCATGTATTATTTCTACAATGAAAGTAACTAATCAAAAAGGATGAATCATATGAACAAAAACAGACTAGGTAAATCAGACTTATACGTGTCCGAGCTTTCGCTTGGGTGTATGTCACTAGGTACAGAACAAGCAAAGGCGCAAGATATTATTGACCACGCAATAAACGCAGGCATTAATTATTTGGATACTGCCGATTTATATGACAAAGGTAGAAATGAGGAAATCGTCGGCCAGGCGCTGAAAGGTAGACGTGATCAAGTCGTTCTCGCTACAAAAGTAGGCAATCATTTAAAAGAAAATGGCGAATGGTTTTGGGATCCGTCAAAGGCTTATATCGTCAACCAAGTAAAAGAAAGCTTGCGACGATTAAACACAGACTATATTGATTTATATCAACTACACGGTGGTACCATCGATGATCCCATTGATGAAACAATCGAAGCGTTTGAACAACTACAGCAAGAAGGACTTATCCGTTATTATGGCATCTCTTCGATTAGACCAAATGTGATTCGGGAATATGTAAAAAAATCAAACATCGTGAGTGTTATGATGCAATATAGCTTATTTGATCGCAGACCGGAAGAAACGGTTCTTGATATGCTTCATGAAAATGACATTAGCGTTGTTGCAAGAGGACCGATGGCCAAAGGAATGCTCAGTGACCAAGCAAGCACAAAAGTAGAAGAAAAAGGTAAAAATGGCTATCTGGATTACACTTACGAAGAACTAGTAGCCATGGTAGATAAGCTAGCGTCAAAAAATAATACGGTCCAATCGTTGCAATACGTACTCCAACACCCTGCTGTCGCAAGTGCTGTTTTTGGTGCGAGCACGGCCGAACAATTAGAAAACAATTTGAGCTACCAGCACGCGGCCCCGTTAACTGAGCAACAATATAAATCCTTACAAACCATTTCAAAGCCACTTACGTATGATAAACACCGTTAAAACATATGTGTCCCAACTGTGGGACACATATTTAGTTTGCTCACTTTTCTAAAGGGTATAGCATAGAATAATCGAATAAGGTAAAAATACGCCCATAGCAGGATGGTTATTCGTGCAAACGTGCACCTGTGACTACCCTTAACGAAAACTGATTGAACAAAGATGGAGTGTTGAAGTGTGAAGGAATGCGAAATTAAAAAGGAAATCATCTCAATTGCAGGTATTAACATTTATTGTGAATATTTGTTAAATGGAAAGCCGCCAATCTTTCTCATCCATGGATTTGTTTCATCAACTTACACGTTCAACCAAATCATGCCACTTTTAGCTGAAAATTTTTCAGTAGTTGCCATTGATTTGCCTGGTTTTGGAAGAAGCGAAAAATCAGCAAAATTTATTTACTCTTTTTCCAACTATGCAGAAATAATTGAAGGTTGTATGAAACATTTCAGTCTAAAAAATGTTATCCTTGTTGGACATTCCATGGGTGGCCAAGTCGCCTTGTACACAGCGAAAAAAATACCTCAGAAGGTAAAGAAGTTAATACTATTATGCAGCTCTGGCTATTTAAAACGCACACATAGAACGTTGGTTGCATGCTCTTATTTACCCTTCTTCCGCTTTATGGTAGAACAATACATTCGCAATAAGAACATAAAACAAAACTTAGAAAATGTATTTTATAACCATGCTTTGATTACGGAAGACCATATGCGCGAATTCGCAAGACCATTTAAAGATAAAAACTTTTACACATCATTGCTAAGGTTATTACGCTATCGTGAAGGTGATTTATCGAGTGAACAGCTACGCGGGATTGAAATTCCCACTTTACTGATTTGGGGAGAAGAAGATAAAGTCGTACCTGTACATGTCGGTGAAAGAATGGTCAAGGATCTCCCTAATGCAGAGCTAATTACTTACGAAAAGACTGGTCATTTAGTATCTGAAGAACGACCGTTAGATTTATATCAACATATCCTGTCTTATTCGTCGTAAGGCATAGAATGCTTGGAATAGATTCCAGGCATTTTTTTATATTAATACACCTTACATTCCTGTAATTTTTTTGGTAACACTAACATTATCCAAGCTTGATTGCGGAAATAGGAGGAGCTCTATGTTTAGTAAGTACTTATCGATCAATAATCCTACTCTTTTTCGCTATGCTTTTGTAATACTTTTACTTGTTAGTAAGGTTCTGAGCATCATTATTCATGAAACTAGCAATTTTTTTATTTTATATATATTTGCTGCAGTATTTTTAGGCATAGGTTTTTATAATGCTTCTATTTGGATTTTAATGCTTCTTAATGTTGTGATTGTCCTTTGTAGATTTTTCCTTATCTCAGACCATGTTCTAAGTGTGGCTACTTTTTTAATTTATTTGCTAACATATTTTTTAATTACATTTATCACAGTACAATTAATGAAAAATATTCAAAAAGTAAAGCAAGACAATATAGAATTAACGGTAGCACTTGCCAACGCATTGGATTCCAGAGACACGTACACGTTACATCACTCTGAAAATGTCGCTAAATACGCACTGCAAATTGCAGTTAGGTTAAAACTATCAAAAGAATTATGTAATATTATTCGCATAGGATCATTGTTACACGATATTGGAAAAATCGGAATTCCTGAAAACATCTTAACTAAACCAGATAAACTAACTACGGAAGAATACGATAAAGTTAAGACACATCCAGAGATTGGCTATGAAATCATTAAACACGTCGCCACCTTTAAAGGCAACGGTGTTCTAGATATCGTTTTGTATCACCACGAAAAATATGATGGTACAGGTTACCCTAGAGGGTTAAAGGGAAATAGCATTCCGTTAGTTGCCCGAATAGTAGCGATAGCTGATAGCTTTGATGCGATGACCTCCCATCGTATTTATCGAAGTAACCTTGATGTGAAATATGGGCTTGATGAGATTCGTAAAAATAAAGGAACACAATATGACCCTGCAATTGCTGATGTGTTTCTTAGTTTGTTTGAGGAATGATCGGGTGGTTGTGAACAATAACGCTTCAGTTTAGTTTTAATTGAAGTTAGTAGAAGGAACTTATTTTACGTCATATAATTGGAACAAGGAGCTAGAAAACAAAAGTAATACCACCACCTTCACCATTTGTTTAAATAGCGTTTGCTGATTTATCATTGCTCTACTCACATATAAGAAGGTGACGAAGATTCATACGATTAATTGAGTTTTATGAGCTCTATTTTTAACAACAAAAAGATACAACTTCTAATACTATTGGACATAATTGATTCAAAATCCCAACCTATTCTTCATATCACTCTGTATAATTATGTTCATTAGCGATAGAGTCTAACAGGTTGTTAAAAATAGCCCATATTAGTTAGTTGTATCACGAACTCGTTGTTTTTTCATTAGATTATATTGCCTAACACTTAAAACACCAGCTGTAAATCCAGTAATTGCAAGAGAAACCCCTATAAATATGTCATACATTCCTTCTGCATTTAACAAACGATTTATACCACCGATTCCTAGTACCAACGCAACTATACTCATGAGTAGAATCACTGATGGAGTTTCCATGAATTTATTTTTCTTTTTCAATTTACATCCCCCTCCTACCCACCCGAAAAACAAATTCTCCAATTTTAATGTAAATTCAAAATCAGCTATCAAACGAAATATCTTTCATTGAGTAAACATCAGCAAACCAACGTAATACGCTGTTATGATGATTTATAATTTGTTGGGCAGTAATATCTTGCGAATCCCAAGTGCTATGTGCATCGGAAACTAAAGTCACTTTATACAACATACTAAATGCTCTTCTACACGTTGTATCCACACATGCTTCTGTTTGAATTCCTGTAACTACTAGATGTTCGATCCCTTGTTTTTTAAGCTCATCCTCTAATGATGTATTGAAAAATGAATCAGGCGTAGTTTTTTGAATAATAACATCTTGTTTTTGGGGATTAATTGCTTGATGAATCTCCCAACCATTTGTGCCATACTCTAAAGGTTTACCAACAGGTGCATTATGTTGTATATAGAAAATGGGGGTCGCGGCAGAACGCGCCTGGGCAATTAAACTTTTCAAATTTTCAAGCAACCTTTTTCCTTCAAATACAACATTCTCCTCTTGAAACATCCCGTTTTGAACGTCTATAACTAATAGCGCTTTCTTCATTGTGATCCCCCTTGAAACGTATGTTCGTTATATCTATTGTACATTACTTTAAGATTTGTTGCTTCTATTTAGCTCTTCAAGAGTTGCCACATCCGAACTAATTACTTGGAATAAATATGATAGATCATCGTCCAAGATGTTCCTGATGACCCACATTGTATAAATCCAAGTTTCTTATATAGCTGCACAGCTTCCGAGTTATTAGGGTCCACACTTAAAGAAAGTGATGGATAACCATCCTTAGAAGCAGCTTCTAATAGTTTTTTCATAAGTAGAGTACCTACTCCCTTACCTCTTGCTTCACAACTTAATGCGATACTTAGTTCAGGAGTTTTATCATCAACGTACCCATAACCTTTTTGATTTTCATTAAACAGGCGATACCACGCAGCACCAACAGGAATATTATCATCGTTAACAGCAATTAATGCTCTATCACCTAGTTTTCCCCATCCCTCACTATACTTTTTAATAGTGGGCGAATTTAATAGTTCATGTTTAGATGGCTTATTGTCAGGCATATGAATCGATTCATACAACATATCAGTCAAAAACTCTATGTCTTTTTCACTTTGTTCGAACTCTCTAATTTGGATCAAAAATCCTCACCTCGGTTATAGCTTTACTTATTAATTAACTGTTCTAACTTATCTGTCATTTCTGAGGATACGTAGTAAATAGTTTCCGTGTTTTCAAGTTCCATCAATGTTGCTTTTTCCCCCAACCATACATGAAAGTCATGGAAGTTTCCATTTGCATAACCAACCCTCATATCATATTCAGGATCAGCCATATCAACAGAACCCATTTGTTTTTCTGATGTTATTATTGCCTCCGTTATCGTTTCGATAGTATTTTCATCGTCTATCTCAAGAAAAAAATTAGGATTAATTTCATAGAATCCATTTGATTCAGAAATATTGACCTTGACGATTTCATCCTCTAACTGAATAGTAGATAACTTTTCTGGCTGACAACCTAACAGCACGAGAGGTAGTAAAACAAGCATTATTAGCTTTTTCATCCATACACTCCCAATCACGTCTTTTTTTATATAGACGTTCCCACCAATTATTATGTCACAAACTAAACTAAAACTTCTAAAGTTACCTTCGCTATATTCAAATCAGATCATTTACTTAATTTGATTCATTTTATAGATTCAAAATCATGACAGGCAAGAGAATAGTAGCGCAGCCGACCCAGTATCAAAAAAACGAATCCTAGAACAAGATTCGTCTTCTAAAGTATTAGATTTAACTAATTTAATTTTGAAACAGTATCCCTTATGACTAATTCCGTATCAATCGTAAAAGGACTCGGACTGTAGTTACTGTCTTCCATCATCTTGAGTAATTCCTTGGCAGCCGTTGCTCCCATTATATCTTTCTTTTGTCGGACTGTTGTTAGCTTGGGAGTTATGTAGGTTAATAGATTTACATCATCAAAACCGATTACAGAAATATCCTCCCCTATTTTAAAACCTTTTTCACTAATCGCCCTCATTGCACCAATTGCCATCATATCACCAGCACAAAAAATTGCTGTTGGTGTTGATGCTGCTGATAACAGCTTCACGGTGGATCGATAACCACCTTGCTCTGTAAAATCACTTAATTCAATCCAGCTATTATTAATGGAAAGTCCGTGTTTCTTCATTGTTTGTTTGTAGCCTTCCAATCGATCATGGCCTGGCTTTGTAGAAAAATAATCGGTAATAAAAGCGATGTCTTTATGACCCATTTCAATCAGATACTCTAATGCAATTACGGCTCCACCAACGTTATCGGATGTAAGGTAATTTGCTCGGGGTCCTACTAAATCTAAATCTATAGACATACATGGAATCCCGCTACGGACGATTGAATCTAAATTTTCATCGGTTCTTGGAACGCCTAATAAAAACAATCCATCCACGTTTCGGTGAATAGCACGGTCTCCAAATGTGTTAATTTTGTTCTCTGGATGGTTATTAGTAAAAAAGAATAAATCATACCCACGCTCTCCTATTACATCCTTAAAGCTTGCTAAAATATCTTGAAAGAATGGATGTCGGAATCCGCTATTCAAGTGATCCTCAAAGAAAATACCAACCGTTTTGGATTTTTTAGTAGCCAACCCTCTTGCGACAGAATTAGGATAATAACCTAATTCTTCCGTTATCCTTTTGACCTTCTCAACCGTTTTTTGCCCTACATCAGATCGTCCATTAAGTACCTTTGAAACAGTTGCCGCAGACACACCAGCTTTTTTTGCAATATCGTATATTGTTAGCATTTCCGTTCTCCTTCTTTATGCATCCAATTAAAATGGTTGTGCCATCGTACTAACCCAGATTATAACCTACTTAGAAAAGGCATGTCTATCTAAGGGAAATAATGAAGTTATTTAACATTAGTAGATTGACCGCGTAAATTTACGATTTAAAAAAAGAACGAAAAGGACGCCTGTCAGCTCCTTTTGCTCAAAGAAGACGACAACCATCCCTCCATACTAAAATATTTCTTTTTCATAATGATGACAGGCTACTAAATGACCATTCTTTGCTTCATCTAGAGATGGCATTGTTTCATTACAAACTTCCGTAGCTAATGGACAACGAGGGACAAACGGACATCCTTGCCTGCCTTCGCTTAAATCAGGTGGATTGTTTGACATATCTTTTAAATTGACTTGCGATTCACTTCCAGGTGTGGCGGAAAGTAATAGTCGTGTATATGGATTTAGTGGATTTTTTATTAATTCTTTTGATTCTGCAATTTCCATGACTTTACCACCATATAAAACCATAATCCGATCGCCAAAATAACGAGCGGAAGCCAAGTCATGAGTGATGTATAAGTAGGATAATTCTAAGTCTCTTTTCAATTCATTCAATAGTTGTAGTATTCCAGCTCGTATAGATACATCCAACATCGAGGTAGGCTCATCTGCAACAATAAATTGTGGATTAACTGCCAATGCTCGAGCGATAGCCAGCCGTTGTCTTTGCCCACCTGATAATTCATGTGGATATTTTTGTCTAATTTCATTTACAGGTGTTAAGCCAACTTTAAGAAGTAATTCGGAAATTTTTTGGTTTAACGGCTCTCCTTTGTACCCCTGATGCTTTTTCAAAGGGAATGTTAGATGACTTTCAATCTTTTTAACTGGATTTAATGATCCAAATGGATCCTGGAAAATCATTTGAGCTACTTTTCTATACTCGTTTAATTTTTTCCCTTTATATTCACTAATAGCATTTCCATCAACGATAATCTTTCCGCCTGACGGATTTAGCAATCGGACTAATGCTCTTCCAATCGTAGTTTTTCCACTACCAGATTCACCAACTAGCGCCAACACTTCACCCTTTTTTATCTCCAAGCTAACTTTGTCAACAGGAGTAATGAACCTTTTCTGCCTGTTTCCGCGAACTGGAAATTTTATAGTTAAATCTTCTACCTGAACTAGTGTCTGAGATTCATTTAAGACTGCTGCTTCTTTCATGACTTAAACACCTCTTCTCTTTCCTTGTCATATAGATGACACTCAATACTCCTATCTTCAACTTTGCTAATAACTGGTAATTCTGTCTCACATCGTTCATTCGCAAACGGACACCGTGGATGATACGCACACCCGCTCGGTAATTCCACAAGATCTGGTGGATTACCAGGTATCCCTTCAATTGTCACTTCATCCGCAGTCAACTGTGGAATAGCGTTTATAAGCCCTTGTGTGTACGGATGGTGTTTGTCTAGTTGACTTAGTGATTCACTATCTGTTATTTCCACAAATCTACCAGCATACATGATTGCAACTTGTTGAGCTAGCTCAGACACTAAACTAAAGTCATGACTGATAAATAAAATAGAGAATTTTTTTACTTTCTGAATTTCTTTAATTTTATCTAGAATCGAGCGTTGTACAACAACATCTAGTGCTGTTGTTGGTTCATCCATAATAACTAGTTTAGGGTCAAGGGCGATTGCAATTGCAATAACAACTCTTTGTCTCATACCACCTGATAGTTCGTGTGGGTAGCTTTTCAGATGTGTCGGGTCAATGCTTACAATTTCCATTAACTCAATCGCTTTTGCTCTTGCTTCTTTTTTTGACATGTTTTTGTGATGGCTGAGAAATACATCAAGAAATTGCGCTTCAATCGTTAATACTGGATTCAAAGCGTTCATAGCACTTTGAAATACCATTGACATTTGACTCCAGCGGAACTTACGCAATTCTTCTTTACCCATCCCGTAAACATCTTTGCCCATTACTTTAATTGTTCCATTTGTTAATACAGCATTGTTTTTTAGAAGGTGTATGATCGCATTTCCGAGTGTAGATTTACCTGATCCAGATTCTCCAATCAATCCAACAATTGAATTTTCATAGATTGTTAATGAAACATCATTTACCGCTTGAACCATCCCTGCTGGTGAATCATAACCAACTGAAACATTCTTAAGCTCTAGCACTGGCTGTTTTTCCATGCTTCTTCCTCCTTTTTTGTGCTTTCAAACGAGGATTGGTGATTTGATCAACTGCAAAGTTCATGAGCACTAAACTAAGTCCTACTAAGCCAATGCCTATTCCAGGTGGAATAAACCACCACCAAGCACCCCTTAGCATGGCGCTATTATTACTTGCCCAATAGAGCATCGTTCCCCAGCTAATCGAATTAATGTCTTGGAAACCTAGAAAAGCCAGACCAGCTTCCGCTAGAATTGCTCCTAATGTCGCGAACATAATATTACCTGCAATAATCGACATCATGTTTGGGCAGATTTGTGTAAACATAATTCGGAAAGAAGACATTCCTGACATTTTTGCAGCTAATATAAAATCCCTGTTTGCAAGTGTCATTGTCATGGACCGGAAAACACGTGCACCCCACGCCCATCCTGTTAGGGCAATAATTAAACCTGTTAAATAAGGTGTTGAAGCTTGCAAGTAAGCTTGAATAACGATTAATAACGCTAACCCTGGCATTACTAGGAAGAGATTCGTAAAGAAATTCAAAATAGAGTCGGTTATACCGCCAATGTAACCTGAGGTAACACCTACGAGCAAACCAATAATTGTTGTTAGAATACCTGCACCAAATCCTACAACCATTGTATTTCTAGCACTAAAAATAAACTGCGAATAGAGATCTTGACCGGTGTTTGTTGTCCCGAACCAATGTTCAGCAGTTGGCCCTAGATTAGGCATATGAATAGCAGCACTCGGTGAAAAAGGAGCAATCAACGGTGCAAAAATTGCTATAATCAGAAAGATTAAAAATATAACGAAACCCGTTGCCGATTTTGCATTCGTAAAGAAAGGTTTGAATATACGAAAAAAATTTAAAATAGAATTTTGTCTCGGGGCTACTATATTTGGTTCATGAGATGAATTTAGTTCTGGTTTCACTATTCAACCCTCCCTGTACGAATCCTCGGATCTAAGCGACTATATAACAAGTCGACAATTAAGTTAGCAACAAGCACCGCTACAGCTATAAGTAAGAACGATGTTTGAATCACTGGAAAATCCTGTGATGTTACTGCGTTTGTTAATTGGTCTCCGATTCCTGGATAGGAAAATACTTGTTCTGTTAAAATCGCTCCACTTACTACGTTTCCCATCGCAATAGCAAAGCTAGTCAATTGTGGTAGGATGGCATTTCTTGCTGCATAGGAAAACATAATTCGGGATGGTTTAACCCCTTTTGCCTCTGCGAACGTGACATAATCTTCTCCTAGTGTGTAAATCATATTATTACGCATCCCTACAATCCAACCACTTAGTCCACCAAGAATCAGGGTTAGCCCCGGCATAAATGCGTGATGCAGCACACTTGAAATATATTCGATGTTAAAACCTTTGGTAATTCCAGGGTCATAAGCGTGCGACATTGGAAACCATTGCAGTTTAAAGCCAAAAACAAATACAAATAGTAAAGCTACCCAAAAGTAAGGTAATGCTTGAAATGCCATCGATACAACTGGCAATGTATTATCAAGGAACCCTCTTCTTTTCCAGGATATGTAAACACCTAATACGGTTCCAACAAAAACTGAAATTATTGTTGCTGTACCAACAAGACCTATCGTCCACGGCACACTTTGTGCAATCATATCTCTTACAGGCGTCGGGTATTGCATGAAAGACAAGCCCCAATTAAATGTTAATAACCCATGCAGATAGGATATATATTCTTCCCATATAGTCATTTGACCAATACCATAAGCTTCTTTCATAGCGTCTATGGCAGCCGGGTCTAATCGACCTTGAAATTTTGCGAACATAGCATCCGCTGGGTTACCAGGCATCATACGGGGTAAGATAAAGTTTATCGTAATTGCAGCCCATAAGGATAGGATAAAAAAACCGATGCGATTAAGTACGTAACGCATTGTTTTCCCCTCCTCCAGTTGTTAGTTTAAGGAAGGGAAAAGACATAAACCTTTTCCCTTCCAACCTATTAATTTGCCGGCTCTAGATTTTTTAAGACAAAGGCTGGTGCAGGCCAGTTAAATGGTGCTGGGTTAACATAAGGATCTTCTTCTGTTGGCCAACCAACCCAATTTTCTGTTCTGTACTCATACCATACAGGGCCATTTACTAGAGGAATCGCTGGTAAGTGTTCAACCATTACATTTTGCAGGTAATACACTGCTTCCAATTGTTCCTCCATATCGGTTGTACCTTGGTAGGTTTGTAAAGCTTCATCAGTTTTTGGATCGTTCCATTGTTGTAGATTCCAACTACCATTACTATTCAACATATCTTGGTACTGACGATAAGGTGTTGGTCCTGCATTTGTCCAAGAGATGGCCAAATCATATTCCCCACCAGTAACGTTTGCGTGATATGATGCGAATTCAGGCATTTGGACGGTAACTTCAATACCCATATCTGTTAATGCTTGTGAAATTAACTGTGCCATAGTTGCCCAATCTGTCCAACCAGATACTGTTTGTAAAGTAAACGATAATTTTTCCCCGCCTGGAGAAACAAAGATACCATCGTCACCTTTTTTATATCCAGCATCTTCTAGAGTTTGAACTGCTTTGTCCGTATTAAATTCATAGCTTAGCTCTTCTTCTGGAATACTTGGATCAATCCATTGTTCATCCCTTGGTAAAATTAAAGCTGTTGCACTTGGGAGTGGATCATAACCAGATGCTGCTTGATCTGATAATTTTTGACGATCAATTGCAAGACTAATAGCTTTACGTAGTGTAACATCACTTAAAAGTTCATTTTCCAAGTTAGGATATAATGTAACGTTGTTGCTTGGCGGGAACCAGAAATGGTTGTTATCTGCATCTTGTGCTACATATACATTCTCTGCATCAGGAATAAAAATTCCCGTCCAGTCAAGCTTACCTGCTACTAAATCCAACTGCTCACTATCATTACCTGTATACGCAGGGAATTGAAGTTCCTCTACAGTATATTCACCAGCATCATAGTGGCTTTCATTTTTAACCATTTTATATAGTTGAGGATCAAATGATTCAAGTACGTACGGTCCTGTACCCACAGGGTCACTAATTTGAGCTTGTGATGGATCTCCAAGGTCTTTCCATATATGTTCAGGAACAATTAGTGCCCCTAATACGTAAGTTTGAAACGGTACATTCGGTGCATCAAAATTAAATGCTACTGAATAATCACCTTGCTTCTCAATCGATGTTACTTGTTGCCAAATACCTGAAGTATCGGCTGCTGGGTATTCTTTAAGTATGTCGAACGTAAACACAACATCATCTGCATCAAACGCTTCTCCGTCTGACCAGGTCACACCTTCACGAAGCGTAGCAACTAACGTAGTATTGTCATTTGTCCATTCAAATTCAGTTGCTAGAACAGGGAACTCATCACCACTAACACTATCAAAGTACCATAGTGACTGATAAATCAAACCATTTGTACCACCAGTTGCATTGGTAGAGAATGGATTAAAGTTCTCTTGCCACTGACCTGCAGGAGATAGACCAACCATGAGTGGTTGTACTTCTACATTTTCATCACTAGGTTCATCATTTGTATTACTATTATCATTTCCATTATCTGTAGGTGCTTCTTGATCTTCATTAGTTATATCATTTTCTCCTGTAGTTTCTTCACCAGAACAACCCGCCAATACAAGAGCAAAAACAAACATTGCCATCAATAAAATCAATACATGTTTTCTAAAATTCACCTTTTTTACCCCTCTCTTTTTTCATTGCTCGTGGGAAAACGGCTTCTCAGAAGTAAAATTATGACGAAAACAATGTTGTATGCAAACTATTAAGTAACCGCTTTCGATAAATATTTATAAAAAAGCTAACTACAAGTTTTTTCAACAACCACCTCCTCAAATTATTGTTGATATGCTAGTTATTCTATTTGAAACTGTATCACGGATAATAAGCTCTGTTTCAACCGTATAAGGACTCTTTACTGTACGTATAGTTTTATTAATTCTTTGGCAGCTGTTTGCCAAAGAACTTCTTTTTCACCGAACAATCGTTAGTTTTGGAGCTAAATAGAATAATAGACTTAAATCATCGAAACCGATTACGTAACCGGCACTACCAACCCTTAATACTTTTTCAGCTTTAACTCTCATCGCTCATAGAGCAATCATATCAGCTGTACAAAAAATTGCTGTTGGATAGCGCTTGCTGATTCATAACCACCTTGTTCTGTATAGTTACATAATATAATCCAATTATCTTTAATTGATAGGTTGTGTTTTACCGTTGCTCGTTTGTAATTTGCTAGCGGCCTTATTAAAATCCAAGTCTACAGACATGCACGGAATACCGCTGCGAACAATAAAATTAAGATTATTATCCGTTCTTGGCACTCCTAATAAAAATAGTCCGTCTAGATGTCTATGTCTTGCGCAGGCTTCAAATGTCGCGACATTATTTTCAGGATGATTATTAGTAAAAAAGAAGTAATCATACCCATGTTCACCAATAACATCCTTAAAGCTCGCTAATATGTGTTGTGAAAATGGTTGTAGAATGCCCGTGTTTAGATGATCCTCAAAAAATGCTCCAGCTGTTTTGGATATCTTAGTAGCTAAGCCTCTGGCTATAGAATTACGATGATAGCCCAACTCTTCCGTGATTATTTTTACTTTTTTTAACAAAAATATCTCCGAAAGCGGTTTCGTTTTTTACCATTATCCACCATAATATCCACTTTGTAAAGGCTTTCATATAAAATATTTACTTTAAAAGATTATTTATATAAAGGCTCTGTAAAATGTAGTTGTTGCTTTCTACTGCAGACGTTCGCGCACTTAGGTGGTGCGGTGACCTCTTCGACACTTTGGCGTCTGCGGGACTTTACTGGGACTCAGAACAAGAAAAGCACTTGGTTTTGAGGTGACTAGTCTACGATTACTCCTCCGAAAGACTTTGTCCCGCAAGATAACGAAGGCTTCGACAGAGAGACACATCGCATGAAGAAAATTGATTTTCATCTTCGTTTCTCATGTTTCAGCTCCAATTAACAAAGTAAAGTTATATTAAAATTCAGCTTTAACAGAAACTTCATAAAAAAGCAGTAGAAACGTCTCCTATACTTCATTTGGTTGTTGAATAACAGCATTTAACATTTCTTCAGTAACGGCATATATTTCATCATAGCTCGCATCATTTCAGGAGCATCCGCTTCGTCTTCATTTCCACCAAAATCATTTAAAGGATTCATCTTTTCTAATAATTGTTTTGCCACAGCAGCACGAGCTGGATCTGCCATAATATCACAAACGAGTGTATTCCGATGCTAGAGAGATTAGCACCACAATTAAAGATTCCTTGCCGCAATTGCATTACGATAAAACTTAGCACTATCCTTTACAGTTCTCTGTTGATTTTCAAAATCTACATAGATAATTCCAAATCGTTTCTCATATCCAAATGCCCATTCAAAGTTATCAAATAAAGACCATAAAAAATAACCGCTAATATTCATCCCTTCATCATTCAATTCTGCAATCGCTTGCAAGTGCTTTTTTACATAGTTTGTTCTTTCTACATCGTGGACTTCACCATCTTCTGTTATTTGATCTGGAAAGCATGCACCATTTTCAGTAATTATAATAGGCAAGGCTGTATACTCTCTACGCAAACGACGAATCAATTCCTGAAATTCCACTGGCGAAATATCCCAACCCATCTCTGTTTTGTCATAATCGGAATAAGCGGGTCTATATAAGTAATCACTTGCAGCATGAAATTCTACTAATTGACGGTTATAGAAGTTAATGCCAAAAAAATCACAATCCACTGCAATTAATTCCATATCCTCATCTTTAATAAATGAAAAATCGTGAACATATTTTGAAAAAAGATTGATCATATCAGAAGGATAGCTACCCTTGAAAATTGGATCTAGAAACCATCGATTTGTATAACCATCTGCATTGTTCGCTGCAATCTCATTATTGAGGGTCTTTGTTGCAGGATAAAAAGGACTTAAATTTAATGTTATTCCAATTGGTGTAGATGATTGCATTTCTTGTTTTAATAGATTAACAGTTTGACCATGTGAAATTAGAATATGGTGGGCTGCTTTTAAAGCATCATCCATATTTGTATGACCAGGCGCATGTACACCTTGATGGTAACCAAGAAATGCTGCACACCATGGTTCATTTTGTGTAATCCAAGAATCAACTTCTCCATCAAGTTCTCTAAAAACTTTTTGAGCGTATGAACGGAACCATTTTAATGATTTTCGTGATACCCAACCACCTTGGTCTTGTGCCCATTGTGGCAAGTCCCAATGATATAAAGTAACTACAGGTTTAATATTATTTTCTTTTAACTCAGCAATAAGATTTTTGTAAAACTGCATGCCGGTTTCGTTGTAAACACCTTCTTCTGGGAAAATCCTCGGCCAAGCGATAGAAAAGCGATAACTATCCACTCCTAAGCTTTTAATAAGCTTAACATCATCTTTATAAAGGTGATAATGATTACAAGCCACTGCACCAGTGTCACCTTGCATTACTTTTCCGGGAGTTGTTGAAAATGTATCCCAAATTGACGGAGACCTTCCATCCTCTGAAACGGCACCTTCAACTTGATAGGATGATGTTGCTGTCCCAAATATAAAATTACGATCAAATTTCTCCAATATCTCTACCTCCTGTATTTTATTAGTAACTTTTCATTGAACAAATGGTATGTAAAGACAACAGAAGTTATTATGAAGCGCTTCCAAAAGTGTTAAGAGGCATAATCATGATGATCCTTGCAGGTGATGGCAAAAGTACTAGTATGTGTTTACGAAAGCGGTTTCGTTTATTTTAATACTCGTGGAAACATTTGTCAAGAAGTAAAGCAAGAGGTATTATATCTTGTAGTAAAAATTGATTTAATAGCTTAAGCAGTGCATCTTTATGATACGTAACTGTTGCTGTGTATGGATTATCACTTTCAATCGTAAAATCAATACACATTGATCCTGTCGAGAGTTTTTTGTATGTATTTTTACGCAATAAGTTGAAATTTCCTTTAATTGTGGAAATTGGTCCTTACATACTCCAAACGCTAATAAATGACAATACATATCTCTGGTGGTTCCCTATCTGCTAATAAGAGATATTGTAGTTAATCTGCGTATACTTTAGCGGAAGAAAATCATTGAAAAAAACCTAAAACTAGTACAATCGATAAACCAATTAATGCGCCTATATCTGATGAAAATCTTTTCTTTGCTCTTCTTTTTTCAAATAAAGTAATCGTCTTACAGAGCATGACTAGTATAATGGCAATACTTAATACTACATGACTAAAAAATGAATCGAATGGAACGTCCGTAATCAGAACGATTGAAATAGGAACAACTACTAAAAATAATGCACTTAAATATAAGGCAAATCTCCATTTTTCCATCACTTATTTAACCCCTCTTTCTGTCTCAAAATACAATTGCATAACAACTTAATTATCTAACAAAACTCGAAAATCTTTCACATAAACTGCATTTCCGGTAATTTGAACATCCAGTGATGGCCCATTGTTTGAAACGTGTACAAGTACGCGGCCATCTTTTTCGATTTCATGGCCTTGCTCAACAGTAAGGCTTAGAGAATCGGTAAAATTACTTGTAATATATGTTGCAAAATAAGCCCCCATAGCACCAGAAGCAGTGCCAGTTACTGCATCTTCCACTGTTCCTGAATACGGTGCAGAAAAGTGTCGCGCGTGCATATCAGTTTTAGAATCATATGTTTGCAAACAAAAAGGATGAACAGATGCTTTTGGCATTTCCGTTAAAATATCTGGAAACTGCTTATTATTCGGTTTCATCTTTTGAAAACTACTAAGTTGCTTAATTGGTAGAAGCAAAGTCCACGTGCCAGTGCTAGCAAAAGGAATCGGTAAATCCGCATCAAGGTCAGCTTCTTCTAATCCTATTGACCTCGCTAAATCTGCTTTTGAGCCTGTAAATTCTTTAAATTGAGGAGAAGCCTGTTTCATTGTTATCAATATGTCAGAGTCAAAAGCTTCGTTGATGCTAATTGGTAGAATGCCAGCGTTTGTTTCGATTGTTAACGCTGTTTTATCTCCCAATAACCCTTTACTTTTGAGGGCATAAACAGTTGCCATCGTTGCATGACCACATAGATTCATTTCATGGCCAGGTGTGAAAAATCGTATTCTAAAATCAGCTACACTCGATTTAATTGGAAATGAGGTTTCATTAAAACCTACCTCGAAAGCAATCTGTTGCATTTCTGCATCTGTTAAGTCATCACCATTTAACACTACTCCCGCAGGATTTCCTTTACTAGGCTCTTTGTACATGCATCATACTGATAAACCTTTATCCCCAAAATCTCCTCTCTTACTCTGCATCCCTATGAAAAATACTATAATCTATCGAAAGAAACGGCATTTTCAACAGCCACATCTTGTGCGTTGCTTGCAGTGTTCCATTCTCTGTTTCTTGCACAACAAACGATTCTTCAATTGGTAATTTAAAGAGCTTTTTCGCAAAGGTTAAATAAACACCCGAGTCAGCATCCCTCCTACTTCGCTTGCTTGTCAGAACAAGGGATTGGTCTAGTTGCTGCAATTCTAGGATGCAGATCATCGATGCTTTTGGTAATGGTAAGGCAATGTTCATGTACGTGCGCCCCGCTGTTATGTGGGAAGAATAAAGTGCAACGAAAATCACTTCATTATCCACTTTCCGAACCCATGCTCTCGTACGATCTCTAAGATCAATATGATCGTCTACAGGTAAAATCTCTCCAGTCATCTCAAATTTCGCACTTGATAAAGGTAGATTTATTTGCTTGATACGAGTGCTGAACAGTCGGTAAATAACTGCAAATGGGCGAAACCAAGCGTGCCACTTTACTTCTGCAAACAAACGATACGCATTCGTATTTTCATAAAAATCGATAATCGTCGTCGGTAAAGTAGCTGTAATGTCAGGTTGATAGCTTTTCATATTATCTACGAGCCCATGATACCTCTTTGCATGACGCTTAGCTACGATGTCAGCTAAGATGTTTTCTCCAATTTTACCTTTTCCTCTAATCTGACTAACTGGAAAAGTTGGTTGCTTAAATGGGGAAGCTGGTACTGCGATTGACCAGCCGATCACACCTGACAACGCGAATAAAACGCAATTTAGTATCCCGTGAAATTTTAGCATAAAATCAATCGAAACAATGGGATAACCCATAAAGTTGCCGACTGCATAGCATAGCGAAAACACAATCGTAATCGCCAATGTCGTAAACGAAGCGCGAATGAGCCACTTCTGAACGGGATGTGAAAATCTCGCTCGAAAAGAGATTAAAATCAAACTGTAGATTGCGACGATATAAAGAAGCACAGAAATGACTTCAATCCATACGGAAAAAGTAATCCCGAGCGCAACCAAAATAGGTGAAATAGCAATAATGACAGCAGACACAGTGTACAATGTTGATTGATAGATTCGGCCTAAAAATCCGACAAAAATCGGAAGTAAGAAAGCGGAATAATGAAAATGAATTGCTGTCAGCCACGTAATCAGTGGGCTGAATCCTGTCGTTATGTTTGCTTCATACGCGAATAACCAGCCACCACCCATCGCCACGTAGATTAGTCCAATATCGATGATCATTTCCTCGACATGTGTAAAACCGCGATTAAGGAAGCGATTGACACCATACCACGCGATCATAAATGTGTATAAGAGCCAAATCCCGGCAAATATAGTATCCAAGCTCGTTTGTTCTGTAATATTTAAAAACACAACAGATAAAAATGCTGGGATGGCGAACACAGCATAATACGCTGGCACGCCTCCCCGCTCCCTGCAAACGAGATAAAAAGTGGCTGGTACGTAAACAAGCTGCGCTACAGTCAACATGATCATATACCATGGACCAACACCCCAAAATAAAACAATAAGAAATAAAACAAGAGAGAGCGCCATCCATTTAAAGCTGTTCAGTTTCTGTAAATTCCCCTTCATATGCAAAAACCTTTCCGACTAATGGATTTGTTACTTGAACAGAGATTTCAAATACTTGCTTTTCATCGTTATAACGTTCATTAACCGTAGCAAGTCCTTGAAAAATTTTAGGTAATGGAATTTCCAGCTTATGTAAAACGAAGCGTTGTTTTTCCGAAGTAATCGTTAAGCCTCCATGCTCTGATACATGAAAAGCTAGGTCAGAATAAACGAGGCTTGGTTCCCCTAAATAATCTTTGATTATTGCCCGCTCGGCATCAAGACTCATCACTGCATTGAAATACCTGCGCTTGTTTCCGAAAGAAAAAATGCGCTGCCAGTGTACCTGCGCCTCACCATTTTTCCCTACTTGAACAGTGTTCTCGATCGTGAATGGCACATCTCGTCCTTTTTCAGGAAATAACAGTTTGAAATATACACCAATGCGGAACAATGGATACAACAACTTCGGTCCGCCGTTTATCGTTCGCATCACTCCACTTGCTTTAAACGGTTGATCACTTGTCATGCTATATCTTTGCTGCAGCATCGGATGCAGGCGCTCAAATGAAAACCCCATCGCTTGCTTATAAATCGTCATGATTACCCCGCTTTCGCTTACAGCTCGTGGCAGTTGGTACTTGCTTGCTCATCAATAGACCAATCACTGTTACTACAAATAAAGCTACATTAAATGTTAATGGATTAAAGGGGTGAGTAAGGTAGCTTGGTTCTGCTAGTAATGCTGACAGTGTTAAAATCGGAAAGGTAATCAACTGCAGCATTAGCAAATGCCGTTTTTTCCGGTATAGCAGCCATAAAGCACCAAAGGCAATTTCAAGTACACCGATGGTTTGAATTAGCCATGTGTTGTCATTCATAGATAATAAGCTGTCCACCATCGCCACTTCTTCTGGGTGCATGGCAACTAATTTAGGCACAGCGCCGTGATAAATCCAAATAAAAGCGAATAAAAAAGCGATCAGCCAATAGCTGAAGAATCTAATATATTGCGAGGCAGGGCTTTCTCCTTTTTCTAACCATCGTTTTAACACATCAAAGCTAAGCGCTGTCGCCCAACCAATCATTGGCCGAAAAACGAAAATATCAAAAAACTGCCCAAGTCCCCCAAAGTTAACTTTATAATCATATTGCGTTAAAAAGGTCACACCGTCCCCTTTAGGTATGTACTTCCAATATCCTCTTCCTTCACGAATAATTGAAAGCGACTGGTCGGTACCAAAATGGAGCGAAGATGTACGCGAATCGTCCTCAGCATGAAAGCTGCCAACACTTTTGCCCCATCCTTCAATAGCAAGACCAAATCCGATGTTTGTTTTATATGTAAATGCTTGTGGCTCATTTTCTTGTTTTGGTAAATATGTAATAGAAGAAAAACGCAAATCCCATTGCTCATGCAGCTTCGGATCTTGACTTGCCTCCCATAAGCGATCGATATCTGCTTCGATTGGTATTTCAACGTAAATTGGCTTTGATTTCATGTAATCGACCTCCTATGTTTAGCTTAGCATAACCGTCAGAGAAAGTGGTCTTTTATGAAGTTCGCTACTTATCTTAATCCAAATTACAAAATTTAAAAAGCTATATCTAATTAAGATGTCTATTCTGTTTTACTAGTGCTCACTTCAATTGAATAGCAGTAATAATTCCTTATTCATCACTTGGAATTGTTACATCTTTTATTATGTTCACTTCCCATGAAATGATTGTTGTACTATCTCTTACGTTATTTTCTTTAATAGTTTCTAGTAATGCCATTATACCATCTTTTATTTGATGATTTTTCATAATATCATAGATCGCTTTAGGGTTAGAAAAAGGTTCATTAGGACATTCAACTAATCCATCTGTTGTTAATAATATTCGATTTTTCCCTTTTCTTAATTCTCTTAATCCACTACTATAACAAGGAACCACTTGTTCAAATGTGTTAACTTGTCCAACCCATTCGTAAAATTGTCTTTGGTTAATTTGATATTGACCTAGTTTACTAAACTCTGGATGAAATAGGTATGAAATACAATCACCTATTGAAAACCACCACACATATTTATCTTTTCTCAGGACAATTAAACAAGCTGTTTCACCTTTTATTTTTTGACATTCAGCTAGAAATTGTTCTTCTTGAAATAAGTTTAGGATTGTTCCTTCGAGCCTTTTTAATGTTTGTTCATATGAAAGAAAAAATAAGGATTGTATATACGTTTTATACTTTGAGAATTGTTTTATTACTAACTCCGCACTTTCTGCTGAATTATGTGCATCTAATATAACAACAAATTCCCAATTTTGTTTAATATCTATCCAAAGCAAACACCCATCTTCGTTCTTATACTGTCCTGTACTTGAATTTCCACCATATCGTCCTAGAGATATTTGGTTAAAATTTTTGATATTCATATCGTCTACAAAATTTCTTTGACTTCCAACCCAACTGAACTCGATAATAGGATTTGTCATATGTTAATTATTCTCCAAATATAGTTTAATACGATTGCATAGTTTAACAACTTCATTATTGTTCCTCATTGGTGCATCTTCCCAATCATAAACCTCCATTGGACCCCAGTATTCTTCTGGTGTATTTGGATAACGAGCAACTAAATGCATATGAAGGTGTGGAACCGAATTCCCAGAAACAAGTGAGTAAATATGCTCAGCGTTTTCAGAGTCCTTTAGAGCCTTGCTAACCCTTGCCATAATAACTCCAAATGCTTTTGCTTCTTCCATTGTCATTTCAGCAAGTGAAGGTGCGTGCCTTTTTAAATCAATCATAATATGCCCCAGATAATTTGGCTTACCATTTCTATCAATATGCCCCACATAAACATGCTCATCTTCATATATCATTACTCCAGACGTCCTAATAGTTCCAGTGTGCTTATTGCAAATAAAACAAGGTTCACCCATTAGAAATTCCCCCTAAATAACTACTATTGTTAAAAAAACACAAAAATCCTACTGTCTCATAAAGAGACGATAGGATTATTATCGTGGTACCACTCTTCTTGTTTCAAATATACAAAAATGAAACATCTCATTGACTTGATTACGGAAGTTAGCCGTATAGATTTATATTATAATCTATCCGCTCATAGGCAAGTTGGGGAGGTTATTGACTGTCTTGCAACAACCGACAGCTCTCTTAACAATAACTCATCCTTAATACTCCTAATCAATGCGTTTGTTATATATTTTTTAACATTTTATATATTACCATTCTATTTGTCAATAATGTATTTTCCATATTCGACTAATGGGTATTGCTATTAAGATTAGTATTTTACACTTTAACTTAATTAAAAATCCCAAAAATTATTGGTGGATGAAATAAAATGACAATCAAATTGTTAAATTAAAGCACTCACATAAGTAGAATACTTCACAACCATCACCATTTAAAAAGTGAAAAATACATAAAGCTTATATCTCAGCCCTTAATTGTCTATGGATTATATCTATAATAACTAGCTTTATAGATATTTTGATTCTCTTTTATTGAATCTTTGTTAAGATAATATTGGGTTCTATTCGAAACTTGGCGAAGTCCAATCTGTCCTTCTCTAAGACCATGAGGATCTTGCTCACACATCGCCCAGTCGAGAGCTTCTTCACGAGATTTCAGATCTATGAACCAGTATCCAATAATCTCTATCAAAGCTGTTTGATAATTAATTTCATCACTTTCCGTTGACCATTACAAAAATAAACAGTTATGCATTCCTTTTACTATATCTATAAACAAGAACAAAGCAAGACCTTTAACAAAATCTTTACACTAAAACAGCCACTATCATCATTACAATAGTGGCCGCTAAACAAGTTTATTTAAATTTTTGCCAATCCAAATTGCTTTCTTCTAACAATTCTTCAAAGCTTTTGTTTTTCTCTCGTTGTTTTCGTTCTTCTATTTTGCGCTTATTCGCTAACTCCACTGCTTGCTGCTCCGCTTCTTTTAAGCTCGATTTTTTCATCGCTAGCTTATTTAACACATCTGCACCTAAGCGATCTTTTAGGGAACTCTTGTCATCTTGTTTGTTTTTTTGTTTACTCATATTGTAACGTCACCTTTTGTAAGTTCTGTTTCTGGAATAAATGGATTTAAGATGCCATCAGGGCTTGATAAACGGAACTGATTGTTTACAAAGCTTAGTGTTAAATCTTCTGCAAAGAACACCTCTTGCAATTGATCTACATAAACCTCAAACTGATCGTTGTCGACACGTACATAATTGTCGCGCACTGATTTTATATTTCGTATCGTCGGCATGCCATTTACTCCACATCCACAACCTTCTGTATCATAAAATAGCAACAAGTTGTGCATGTTATCCTGTTGATCTATTTTATTTTTTGCTTCAGTTGTAATTGAAAGTTTCATCATCCATCACCTCTACCTATATTATATGATAAATGAAACGCAGGGTCAGGTTTCTTGTTCCATTACTTCATTTACTATGGTGGTACTTCATTGATATAACGGTAACTAGAAAAAGTCGAAACAGCGAAACGACTTCATTTCTCCAATTAGTTTTATTCCTTCTAACATGTTTGAAAAAATTGTGGAACGAGAGACCTGACCCTTCGTTCCCCGTTCCCTTTAGCCTTTTTTGTTAAATTGATTTTTCAATAACCGTTCAAATAAGTGCGGAAACAAGGAGTAGACTTTTGACCCGGCATCCATCCAGCCTGGCATATTAATTTCTCTTTTTTTTGTAAACAAGCTATTGACTACTTTTTTTGCCACTTGATCTGGGTCTAGCATGTAGCGTTGTACTGATTGTTGATAAGTTCCTTCTGGATCTGCGGTGGTAAAGAAATTCGTTTTAACAGGCCCAAGATTTACCGTTGTTACATAGACACCTGTGGCTGCTGTTTCTAAACGAAGTGCATTGGAAAACCCTAAAACCGCATGCTTTGTCGATGAATAAACCGCTGCTTTCGGTGTAGCGATTTTGCCCGCCATCGATGCAATATTAACGATGTGGCCGTGCCCTTGTTCGATAAAATGTGGTAATACTTGATAAACAGCTTGAATTAGCGCCATCACATTGAGTTGAAACATGCGATCCGTCGATTCCCAGCTTGCTTCATTTACATATTCAAATATGCCGACCCCAGCATTATTAATCAACGCATCAACCTTACCAGCATCGGCGATGATCTGTTGTAAGGTGGTTTTCCAGCTTTCCACATCAACTAAATCGGCAACATAGTACCGACATTCAACAGCAAACTTACGAGTAAGTTCTGTTTGTAATTGTTCAAGCTTCGTCTCGGACCTGGCTACTAAAATTGGATTGGCGCCACGAGCAGCAACACGTGTTGCAATTTTTTCACCAATTCCGCTAGACGCCCCAGTAATAATTATATTTTTATTATGTAATTCTTTCAAAAAAATCACCTTTTTGAATCAATTTCAGAAATCTCATTATGAAATTGTTTAATTTTTAGAATAGTAACGTACACCTTGGATCATTGCCGTAGTAATCTTACCTTCCATTTCTAAATAATCCAATTGCCCAATCGCCTCCGACATCGTTAATCCAAATTGCTGATCGATCTGCTTCGGAAATAAGTACTGACAAACCTCAAAAGCTGTAGCACTTGTCTCCTGAACAAACGCCAACACCTTGGCTGCCCGTGCCTCCTGCTTTTCTAACCTGCTATAAATTAACGCTGTTGGATGGTTGATAACAGAACCATGCCCGGGAAAGACTTTATCAATTTCTAAATTCAAGCATTTATGTAAACTGTCTCGATAATCGATGAGCGGCTTTGGACGAGCTTGATTTGGCTGTTCTGCTGGTTCAAGCAATGGATTTGATGACGTGTTCGCCAATAACAAATCGCCACCTATTAACACACCATCACGTTTACGGTAAAACGCCAGATGACTCGATGCATGTCCAGGTGTTTCGATCACGATAAAATCTTCATGACCAGGTAGCACATCTCCTTCGACGAGCTCATTTGTCAACGCCGCTTCCCCAATAAAACGTAACGGAGCTCTTAACATTACTAAATGCTTTTTATAAGAATCCGGCACAGCAGCTTCCTTATATAAATCTTGAAAAAATGCTTGATAACGAGATAAAAAGGCTTCATCTTTCGTGAGCCAGGGCCGATTGTTCCTATGACCACATACAGCCTTTGCGTTTGGAAATTGATCGACTAAACCAATATGATCTGGATGATGGTGTGTCAAAATAACCTGTTCCACATCAGCTAAGCTGAAGCCGAGATCGTTTAATTGTTGCGTTAGCGCTCGCTTAGCAGCTGCTGTTTTCACACCTGCGTCAACAACAGATAATTGCTTCCCTTCTACGAGATAGATGTGCACATCACCTACTGGATAAGGCGTAGGCACGGTGATTTGGTGAATAATATCAGTATTCATCACATATCCCCCTAACAATGAACCGTTATTCATTCTGTTTCTATTGTAGCTTTTTTTTCACCATTTGTCAGTGCTAGTTACTTACCTTCCTGAAAACATGCTTGAATAGTATTAGCGAGGATATGTGGTAATTGATCAAAACTATATGATAATTCCAATCGCTCTGTCCATTGATGTGGATCCTTTCCGAATGGCCCTAGGTTGATAATTGGCATCTTGAGCGCCTCCATCACCGCCTCATCAAGCTGATAGCCGTTGTTTTGGATTGGCAAATTGCTTAATAATGGCGTCAAAGAGCTTTGTGATGACACTGGACCAATAAAGCTCAAGTCAGACAGCCCCGGGAAAAACTCAACTTCTTCAAGATCAACTAGAAATCTAGATTTAGCAAATGCTTGCGTGTGCTCAACAAGGTTTCGCACTAAGGCATCTTGTTTGGATGAAACTGCCGGATAAAATGGTGGACTGTAAAACAATACAATCATCGGCGCAAGATCCTTGCACATTGAAGCCAAGTCTTGTACGAGAATCGTAGAAAAGTCACGATCTCCTTTATCATGATCTCGTTTACTACTTAGCCTATTTTGCCGACGCTTCACCTCGTCGATCCCATAGCGACTGGCAGCGAGTTGATACAATTCTTCATACATATACACACCAATCTGATAGGAAGGAACCGAAAAATCACCTGCAATTTCACTATAATAGTTCGCTTTCTTCAAAAAGTGATCTTGAATTGCTTCACTTGCTTTTACTGCGGCATTATATAACTTCTGATTGATCGTTTCAATCGACTGCTTTAAATATAATACGTTGTACATCGCGACAGCAGAAACCGGCGTTTGCACCGAATATTCTTCCTTCAAATCTCGCTGCATCAAACTAACAGGTGGTGGCGTCACTTCCTCCCCCGCTTTTTCCACGAAAGCTTCATTCAATTCCAGCTGCTGCGAAATAAAACTGTTCATCAAATTAGCATTCAGTCCAGCGAACGGCTCGCCCACATGTGTTTCCTTGCCATAACAAAAAAAGCCTGGAAGCACTTTACCGATCGATCCTGTATACACATAATAACCGGGATCACCTGGATACTTACTAAAGACTGGCTCCCCGTTGATGCACAGTTTATAATTTAGTTTTTGTTGCTGTTTGATTTGCTGCAACGCAGGTAATGCCGTTAGCATCCCAAGTGAGTTCACCTCTTCATCTGGTACCGACACGAGCAAGATGTTTCCGTCAAAATCTCCAGCAATCGCTTTTTCAATCATCGATAAATGAATCGCAAGGCCTGCTTTCATATCCATCGCCCCTCTACCAAACAACCATTCTCCTGCTTCCAAGTCGGCCTGAACTTGCTTTGGTAGCTTATCTTTCTGTTTTAATAATTGCTTCGTTAACTTCTTTGGATCAAAAGCCAAATTTCTAAAAGAACCATAATCTTCCACAGAAACAACATCAAAATGACTTAGCAAAATTACTGTATCACGCTGATCTGATTGCTTTACAAGAGCAGTGAGCAGCTGCCTTCCATCTTTTAGGGGATGAAGATTGACGTAGTTCGGATGTGCCTGAAAGTATTCTTTTTCTAGAAGTAGTGCATATAAATATTCAGGCAGTGCAAGTTCTGCTTCACTTCCAGTAATGCTTGGATAACCAACAAGACTGCACAGTAAATCGGTTAAATCCTGCTTTGTTTGCCAACTTTGTATCATACACTACCACCCTTTCATATTGACTTTTTTGTTAAAATGTACCACAATCAGTAAGAATACCATGATGATGAGGTGATGTTATTGAAATCGTTAGTATACGCCCACCGTGGAGCTAGTAAACTAGCACCCGAAAATACGATGCCGGCATTTGAACTCGCTCTTGAAATGGGAGCAGATGGAATAGAGACTGACGTACAGCTAACCAAAGATAACATTCCAGTCTTAATCCATGATGAAAATGTTCGTCGTACCACAAACGGTACTGGCTTTGTTCAAGATTATACGCTTCGTGAATTACAAAAGCTAGATGCTGGCTCTTGGTTTTCTAAAAAGTATAAAAATTCACGCATCGTTTCATTAGATGAATTTCTAGCGTGGATCAAAAACACAAATATGTTGATAAACCTCGAGCTAAAAAATAATGTCATCGATTATAAAGATATCGAAAAAATTGTATATGACCGCATAGTCGCATATAATTTGGTGTTCCGGACGGTGATTTCTTGCTTTAATCCCAAAAGCATCGAACGCTGGAAAGACATCGATAAAAACATGGCAACAGCCTTTCTTACCTCACAAAAAATAAAAGGATTAATACCATTTACAGAAGAGCTTGGGGCAACAGGCTTACATATTCGCTATCGTTTGTTAAATAATAATCTTATCAAGCAATGCCATGAACAGGAACTTGCCGTCCGCGTTTATACAGTTAACCGGCCATCACAAATTATGCGCTGCTTTAAACTAGGCTGTGACGCCATCATCACCGATGTGCCACAGGTTGCGCTTGAATATCGAAAAACCTATTTACAAAACCATCCTGTAAAATAATTATTGCTATCATTTAATTTTTATTAAAAAGGATACAAAAACAGCAGGTATTTAAACTGTTGTAGGAGGAAAAACATGAAATTGTACTTTCTAGGAACAGGGTCTGGCGTTCCTTCCAAGCAGCGCAACGTGACTGCGATTGCTTTAGAACTGCTTCAAGAAACAGGTAGTATCTGGCTGTTTGATTGTGGTGAGGCCACACAGCACCAAATCCTGCATACGAATATACGTCCTCGTAAAATCGATAAAATCTTTATTACCCATTTGCACGGTGACCATATTTATGGCTTGCCTGGTCTATTAAGTAGCCGCTCGTTTCAAAGTGGAGAAACCCCATTAACGGTATACGGTCCAATTGGAATAAAAGCTTATATAGAAACGAGTTTGCAAATCAGCGGGACAAAGCTTGCCTATCCACTAGTGATCGAAGAAATTGGAGAAGGTATGATCTATGACGATGAAAAGTTTAGAATAATCGCAACCAAGCTCGACCACGGGATTACATGCTTTGGCTACCGTGTGGAAGAAAAAGATCTTCCCGGTCAACTGCAGCCCAAAAAACTGCAACAGGCAGGCATCAGCCCTGGACCGATTTATCAGCAAATTAAAGAAAATGAAATTGTCGAACTTAGCGACGGTACGACTTTAGAGCGCAAAAATTTTATCGGACCAGATAAAAAAGGTCGTGTACTGATTGTGTTAGGTGATACGAGATATGTAAGCAGTCTGTCCTCTTCTTTCGCTAAGGATGCTGACGTTCTCGTCCATGAGGCAACTTTTTCTGCCGAGGAAGAAGCACTCGCCTACAACTATAATCATTCGACCACCAAGCAAGCCGCAACACTGGCCAAGGATGCTGATGTAAAACGATTGATTTTAACACACATATCTTCCAGGTATCAGCACGAACAAGTACAGCAGCTATTGTTGGAAGCAAGAGCAGTATTTGCAAATACTGAGATTGCTGTTGATTTTTATGAAGTGGATATTCCGCAACGATAAATGAAGTTGTTTAGTTTTGGCGTACAAAATGTATGCCTTAGCTAAACTACTTTTTTTCTTCGCAATATTCTTCGCGCACTCTAACGCAGCTCAACACGAGCATCCTTTTGCTATTATTCTGCCGTGTCTCACCGATGCCTACTCTCCCCCACGAGTCTGTCTATATTTCTTAGGCTACAATATTTACTCGGCAATGTTTGATTACATCCCAGCCTTTATAGCTTCTTTATATTACTTAAAAGTCAACGTCAGAACATTCACTTCAGCCATACTCAACCACATTTTGACCAACCATCACCAATTCAATTAGCTGAATACTTTTAACATTAACTCACATTTTCGGATTATTCTTCTTTGCTAATTCATCCCGATCTGAAGCCATTGGCGGCTGCTCTAACCATCTATTTTGAATCATAATATTAGCCCCATCTTCAGAATACAACTGAATTTCCACTGAAAGTTTGTTATACATAATGCCCAAATCTACTCTTGGACTTTGTGCTAGACCAGTACCATAATACCCCGTACTTAATGCAATTAACGCAGCGGTATAAAACATCATGATTTTATCTGAAAATGTTTTAGCAGTACTATCTGTAATTTCTGTCACCAAAGTAGATGGTACAGTCAGATAGCTTTCCTCTAATTTAGTTCCAAACGCTTTCACATGTTTTCTAGCTATTTTTATCCCTCGTAAAAAATACTGAATAACATCTTTATCCTGAGCCACCTGACTAAATCCAACCAAGGTAGCCGCACCTAAAGCATTTCTTTGTAAATTAGAGTATAGATTAGACACTTCTAATGCAATTAATGGCCTTTTCTCTCCAAACATATCCCAAAGAAACCCTTGTTCTTTCACAAATTCATTTTGTTCAAGCTTGTTAAAATAAGGAGATCTTATATATAGGCCTTTTGATAATAACGAATCCAATGACATTTTATATAATTGTTTTGTTTCCATCAGACATTCCATATAAAGCGCGGTAATGTCTTCCCTTACAGCTACAGCTAAACTACCCGAATAAGCAATTAACCCTATTTTAGCCATATTATGAATGAAATTTAACACATACGTATCCGAAAACAATCGTGGTGCAGTTAAATCAACATCCTCTTCAATCTTGAAGCCATGCGGAATCGTATGATCTCCCTCATTAAAAATAGTAGTTATTTTTTGTATATGTACTTCAGATAACTTTATCGCATGTTCAATTATCGATTTTATTTCGATATCCTCAGCTTTTTCTGCAAAGTAAGTTAACATACATATACTTGCACTATCGTTTAAATATTGTACCCATAGCTGTCCCAACTCAGCAGAAGTCAATCTGATCTGATTTACTTTGTCTTCCATTTGTTTGCCTCCATAATCTTAATGTTTCTTCGCCAGTTCATCACGATCAAGTGCCCGCGGCGGCTCTTCCATCCAGCCATATTTAATCATTAGTTTAGCACCATCATCCGCGTAGTTTAAGATTTCCGCTGTAAGTCTACCGTACATTGCCCCAATATCTCTTCTTGGACTCATTGATATGCTGGCCCCGTAAAATCCTACACTAAGGGCAATCAACGATGTAGAATAAAACATCATCTTTTTATCAGAAAATGTATATGTAGTTGAATCTGTCACTTCTGCATCCCAATTCATTGGACTAGGAAGGTCATTTTCGTTTAAATAAGAACCAAGAATCTCACAATGCTTTTGCGCTATTTCTTTACCTCTTAAAATATATTCGGTTACATCTTTTTTTTCTGCCACCTGGCTATAGCCAATCATAGTAGCTGACCCAAGTGCATTTCTTTGAAAATTGGCGTAAAGATTCGTTATCTCACCACCAGTTAATGGTCTTTTCTCTCCAAAGTAACCTGCAAGGAAGCTTTTCTTTTTCACAAAATCGATGTTTTCAGGAGTTGGAAGATAAGGCGATCTAATATATAGTCCCTTTGATAACAATAGATCATTGGTTTTTTTAATAATCTCATCTGATTCACGTAAACAATCACTAAAAAAACAATAAACATCTTCTCGCACTGCAACAGGTAATGCCATACTATAAGCACTCAACCCCAACTTACCTAATTGGTTCATAGCAATTAAAGAATACGCATCAGAGAATAGCCTAGGAGCATTAACATTCACATCCTCGTCTAATGTGAATCCATGTGGCACAGGATAGTTTTCTTTGTTCAGTATTTCCGTTATTCTTACGATATGTGATTTCGATACATCTAAAGCATACTGAAGCAAAGGCTTTATTTCTAGATCCTCCGTATTATTAATTTCGTGTTCTAAATGACAAATAGCACCACTATCATTCATATATGTATTCCACAATTGCGTTATTTCTGACGCCGTTAATTTAATTACACTTCCATTAATTTTCATTCTGTCACACTCCCAAAGATATTGAGTACAGTTTTATGATAATTTACCCAAAATCTATAGGATTATGAGAGAAGGTCTACAAATAACTACGCATAATCCCATCCACTGCTTACTCATAAATTTATAACTATTAATAAAAATACCCCAATTTCTCGAACAAGAGTTTAAGAAATTGGGATATTACTCAAGTTATTACCTATGTGCATTATGCGTTGGATCGAACACTTCTTCTTCTGCGTTCCTTACAATTGAAATGTTTTCAACATTATAATGTCCATGAAGCGTTTTGTTATGATGCTGTATAATTTGTTCTGCTTTTAAAACATCGCTGTCTGTAGTTGAATGCCCATTACCGACTAATGTAACATCTAATCCATTTATAGTAGCTGTTCTGACTGCACTGTCTATACAATGTTGGGTTGCACAACCCATTATAACAACATGCTCAACCTCTTGAAACTTTAGGTAATTTAGAAGTCCTGTTCCATGAAATGAATTTGTTGCAGCTTTATCAAAGAATTTAGCATCCTTTGGCACATTAATTTTTTCATGAACTTGAAAACATTTGCCTTTACCTTCTGCAACATCTAAATCCCTTACAAAAACAATTGGAACATTAAA